>NZ_JARGEE010000169.1:0-18602 GCF_033794485.1 Streptomyces sp. MB09-02B | reverse complement strand
GCGTCCTGCACCGCGGCCGGCGCCCGCCCGTGCACCTGGAGCACCTCCACGTCACCGAGCCCGCCCAGCTGCCCCGCCACGCGTGCGATCTCGCCCACCCCCGGCAGGAAACACAGGACGTCACCCTTCCGTTCGGCCAGCGCCCGCCGCACCACCGACACGACATGCGTCAGCGCCGCCGGGTCCACCCGCATCCCGTGCGGCGGCCGCACGGGACGGGCCGGCGGCGCCCACACCACCTCGACCGGATACGACACGCCCTCGGCCGCGACCACCGGCGCCCCGCCCAGCAGCCGGGCCCAGCCCTCCGCGTCGGTCGTCGCCGACGCCGCCACCAGCCGCAGCTCGGGCCGCAGCGCCGCCCGCACGTCGAGCAGGAACGCCGCGACCGTGTCCGCGTCCAGATGCCGTTCATGGCACTCGTCGAGCACGACGACGTCGACGCCGGGCAACTCCTGGTCCCGCTGCAGCCGTTGCAGCAGGACACCGGTCGTGACGACCTCCACGCGCGTGCGTGGCCCCACGACCCGTTCGCCGCGCACGGTGTGACCGACGCTGTCGCCGGCCTTCTCGCCCAGCAGCCACGCCATCCGGCGGGCCGCCGCCCGCGCCGCGATCCGCCGCGGCTCGGCGACGACCACCCGGCGCGCCGGCCGGTCGTCCAGCAGCCCCGCCAGGGCCAGGGGAACCAGCGTCGTCTTGCCGGTGCCGGGCGGTGCCACGAGGACGGCGGTGCCGTGCCCCTCCAGGGCGTCGTCGAGAGCGGGCAGGGCGGCGCGCACGGGCAGCGCGTGCAGGGCGTCGTCACGGATCACGCCCCCAGTGTCGTACGCCTCCGTGAGAGCCCTGCTACGCGCGCGTGCCTCAGTTCTACGTGCCCGGGCCTCGGTTCTACGCGCGCGCCCCGGTTCTACTCGCGCGCGTGCCTCAGTCCCGCTCGCACACGAAGATCGCGGTCCCCGGGATCAGGTTGCCGCGCAGCGGGGACCAGCCGCCCCACTCCGAGGTGTTCCAGGCGGGCCACTCCGGCTCGACCAGGTCGACCAGCCGGAAGTCCGCGGCCACGACGTCCCGGACGCGGTCGCCGAGCGTGCGGTGGTGCTCGACGTACACCGCCCGCCCGCGCTCGTCCTGCTCGACGTATGGCGTGCGGTCGAAGTAGGAGCCGGAGAGGGACAGGCCCTCCGGGCCGGGCTCGTCGGGGAAGGCCCAGCGGATCGGATGGGTCACGGAGAACACGAAACGCCCGCCAGGACGCAGGACACGGCGGACCTCCCGCAGCACGCGCACCGGGTCGGCGACGAAGGGCAGCGCCCCGTACGCCGAGCACGCCAGGTCGAAGGAGGCGTCCGCGAAGGGCAGATCGCCGGCGTCGGCGCACACCAGGGGGAAGGACCCTCCGATGCGCAGCGCGTGCTGCAGCTGGCGGTGGGAGAGGTCCAGTGCCACCGGACGGGCCCCCTGGGCGGCCAGCCAGCGCGCGCACTGCGCGGCGCCGGCGCCGATCTCCAGGACGTCCTTGCCCTTCAGCTCCTCGGGTGGCCCCAGCAGCTCCGCCTCGACCTCGTCGAGCCCCTCCGGGCCCCAGACGAACCGGTTGTCGCCGAGGAACGTGCCGTGCTCGACCTGGTAGTCGTCGGCGTTGCGGTCCCACCAGCCTCGGTTGGCACGGGAACTCTCCGTCACCCCGGCGTCGCGGCGGGTGGCCTCGGGTTCGTCGGTCCCGTCGGCACCGGAGGCCCCGTGGGCCGCGGGTGCCTCGGCGGGTTCGTGGACATCGGGCTCTTGGATGATCGGCTCCCTCGTCGTACTCTTCCGTAACCTGCGCGCCGCGACCCGCTCCGGCGGTGACACGAGAGGGGTCTCCCAGGCCTGCGTGGCCTCAAGGGACAGGTTTTGTGCCGGGTATGCGGCGTTCCGCCCCGGGTGTGCGCCTTCGCGCATTGACCCTGCCTGGCTGCCCCCGTATGCTACAAGTTGCGCTGCGGGCCTGCGCACCTCAGACGTAGCAGGCTGCGCTCGCATCTGTTGTATGTCCCCTCGGTTGTCGAGGCGCCACCGGATTTCTCAAGTGGCGCTTCCTAGGCTGTCCGGCTTCTGCAGAGCGATACGGGCTCCCGGCGTAGCAGTACCTACGACTCACTGTCCGTACCGGAGCCCTTTCCCACATGACGAGCAGCACCGAGACCACCGCCACCACCCCGCAGGTAGCGGTCAACGACATCGGTAACGAGGAAGCCTTCCTCGCCGCGATCGACGAGACGATCAAGTACTTCAACGACGGCGACATCGTCGACGGCGTCATCGTGAAGGTCGACCGGGACGAGGTCCTGCTCGACATCGGTTACAAGACCGAAGGTGTCATCCCGAGCCGCGAGCTCTCGATCAAGCACGACGTCGACCCGAACGAGGTCGTCAAGGTCGGCGACGAGATCGAGGCCCTTGTTCTCCAGAAGGAGGACAAGGAAGGCCGCCTGATCCTCTCGAAGAAGCGCGCCCAGTACGAGCGCGCCTGGGGCACCATCGAGAAGATCAAGGAAGAGGACGGCATCGTCACCGGTACCGTCATCGAGGTCGTCAAGGGTGGTCTCATCCTCGACATCGGCCTCCGTGGCTTCCTGCCGGCCTCCCTCGTCGAGATGCGTCGCGTCCGCGACCTCCAGCCCTACGTGGGCAAGGAGCTCGAGGCGAAGATCATCGAGCTGGACAAGAACCGCAACAACGTGGTCCTGTCCCGCCGTGCCTGGCTGGAGCAGACCCAGTCCGAGGTCCGCCAGACGTTCCTCACGACCCTCCAGAAGGGTCAGGTCCGTTCCGGTGTGGTCTCCTCGATCGTCAACTTCGGTGCCTTCGTGGACCTGGGTGGCGTCGACGGTCTGGTCCACGTCTCCGAGCTGTCCTGGAAGCACATCGACCACCCCTCCGAGGTCGTCGAGGTCGGCCAGGAGGTCACGGTCGAGGTCCTCGACGTCGACATGGACCGCGAGCGCGTCTCCCTGTCGCTGAAGGCGACCCAGGAAGACCCGTGGCAGCAGTTCGCCCGGACCCACCAGATCGGTCAGGTCGTGCCCGGCAAGGTCACGAAGCTGGTTCCGTTCGGTGCGTTCGTCCGTGTGGACGAGGGCATCGAGGGTCTGGTCCACATCTCCGAGCTGGCCGAGCGCCACGTGGAGATCCCGGAGCAGGTCGTCCAGGTCAACGACGAGATCTTCGTCAAGGTCATCGACATCGACCTGGAGCGTCGCCGGATCTCGCTGTCCCTCAAGCAGGCCAACGAGTCCTTCGGTGCCGACCCGGCGTCGGTCGAGTTCGACCCGACTCTGTACGGCATGGCCGCGTCCTACGACGACCAGGGCAACTACATCTACCCCGAGGGCTTCGACCCCGAGACCAACGACTGGCTCGAGGGCTACGAGACCCAGCGCGAGGCTTGGGAGGGCCAGTACGCCGAGGCGCAGCAGCGCTTCGAGCAGCACCAGGCCCAGGTCATCAAGTCCCGCGAGGCCGACGCCGCTGCCGCGGCCGAGGGCGGCGACGCCGCGGGTGCGGCTCCGGCCGCGGGTGGTGGCTCCTACTCCTCCGAGGGCGCGGACACCTCCGGTGCCCTCGCCTCGGACGAGGCCCTGGCCGCGCTCCGCGAGAAGCTGGCCGGCGGCCAGAGCTGAACGCACACGGCTGAGAGCTAGCCGATAACACCCCGGGCCCGCGTCCTTCCTGGACGCGGGCCCGAGGTGCGTCATGAACTGGACGTCCCCGCCGAGGTGTTCACGTTCCCGGGAATGCCAGGCACCCGCCCCGCGTTGTGCAGTACGAACACGAGGAGGAGCGGTCACAGTGCTTGATCCGCAGGGTTTGTACGCATGGGAGCCGAAAGGCCTGGCCGTCGTCGACATGGCGCTCGCCCAGGAGTCGGCGGGACTTGTCATGCTCTACCACTTCGACGGATACATCGACGCGGGAGAGACGGGCGACCAGATCGTCGAACGGCTCCTCGGCACACTGCCCCACCAGGTGGTGGCCCGCTTCGACCACGACCGGCTCGTGGACTACCGCGCCCGCCGCCCGCTGCTGACCTTCAAGCGCGACCGCTGGAGCGACTACGAGGTGCCGGCCCTGGAGGTGCGGCTCGTCCAGGACGCCACCGGAGCGCCGTTCCTGCTGCTGTCGGGCCCCGAGCCGGACGTGGAGTGGGAGCGGTTCGCGGCCGCCGTCCAGCAGATCGTGGAGCGGCTCGGCGTCCGTCTGTCGGTGAACTTCCACGGCATCCCCATGGGCGTCCCGCACACCCGCCCGGTCGGCCTCACCCCGCACGGCAACCGGGCCGAGCTCGTCCCGGGCCACCGCAGCCCCTTCGAGGAGGCCCAGGTGCCCGGCAGCGCCGAGTCGCTCGTGGAGTACCGCCTCATGGAGGCCGGGCACGACGTGCTGGGTGTCGCCGCGCACGTGCCGCACTACATCGCCCGCTCGCCCTACCCGGACGCCGCCCTGACCGTCCTGGAGGCCGTCACGGCCGCCACCGGCCTGGTACTGCCCTCCGTCGCGCACGCCCTGCGCACGGAGGCGCACCGCACGCAGACGGAGATCGACCGGCAGATCCGGGAGGGCGACGAGGAACTGGTCGCCCTCGTACAGGGCCTCGAGCACCAGTACGACGCCGCCGCAGGGGCCGAGACGCGGGGCAACATGCTCGCCGAGCCCGTCGACATCCCCTCCGCCGACGAGATCGGGCGGGAGTTCGAGAAGTTCCTGGCGGAGCGGGAGGGCGACGGCTGATCCCGCCTACCGGCCTCCTCGGCCAGGGCCTAAGCTGCCGGGCATGCTGAAAGTGGGTCTGACCGGCGGCATCGGGGCCGGCAAGAGCGAGGTGTCGCGGCTGCTGGTGGAGTGCGGCGCCGTGCTGATCGACGCCGACCGCATCGCGCGTGAGGTCGTCGCACCGGGCACCCCCGGGCTCGCGGCGGTCGTCGACACCTTCGGTGCGGACGTCCTCGCCCCGGACGGCGCCCTCGACCGCCCCAGGCTGGGCTCCGTCGTGTTCGCCGACCCGGAGAAGCTCGCCGCGCTGAACGCGATCGTGCACCCCCTGGTGGGAGCCCGCTCCAGAGAGCTGGAGAACGCCGCCGCCGACGACTCCGTCGTCGTCCACGACGTCCCCCTGCTCGCCGAGAACGGCCTCGCCAAGCTGTACGACCTGGTGGTCGTCGTGGACGCGGCCCCCGAGACCCAGCTCGACCGGCTCGTCCGTCTGCGCGGCATGACGGAGGAGGACGCCCGCGCCCGCATGGCCGCGCAGGCGACCCGGGAGAAGCGGCTGGAGATCGCGGACATCGTCGTCGACAACGACGTCCCCCTCGACGACCTGCGGCGACGGGTGAGAGAGGTATGGGCGGACCTCACCCGGCGGGCCCACGCATCCGGCGAGGGATCCGAACGCACGGAGGAATAGCGGGGTCCCAGGGGGCGTTGAACCGTTCCAGCAAGGGAAGGACTCAGCCGTGCCCGAGACCAGCGGTTCCACCGGACGTACCCCGGAGACGCATGTCATCGACTTCCGCGCCGCCGAGCAGTTGCTCGCCGCGAAGGACCCGCGGGGTGCGGTCAAGCTGCTCGACCGCGTCATAGCCGAGCATCCCGAGAACACGGCCGCCCGGCTGCTGCGCGCCCGGGCCTTCTTCGCCGCGGCCCAACTGCGGCCCGCCGAGCTGGAGTTCACCATCGTCCTGGAGCGCGAGCCGGACAACGCTTTCGCGCACTTCGCCCTGGCCCGCACCTATGAGCGCCAAGCCCGTCCGGAACAGGCCAAGCGTCACTTCCGGCTCGCCGCGGCCCTCGACCCGAACCCGCAGTACGTGGAAGCGGCCCGGTTCGACTCCTGACGGGCGGGCCGCCGCCGCGGGTGCTGCACACGATCGGGCCGCAGCCGCGGGCACTGCCCACGGCCCCGCCGCCGCTACGGATGGTGCCTCGGCGGCTCGTACGGCGGGATGTCGCGGCCCGGCTGGTAGTGCGGGCCCTGACGCATGTGGCGCAGGACCATGACCAGGTCGACGGTGACGATCAGCCACAGCACCCCGCAGGCGACGGCCCAGCCGGGCCGGCCGACCAGAGCGAAGGCCGCCGTCCCGGCGATCGCCCAGATCAGGCCCCACACGCTCAGCCAGAGCCGCATCCGCAGAGGACTGCGCGCTGTCGTCGGTTCACTGCCGGTACGCATCGGATCGCCACTCCTCCTCGTCCTACTCGGAAACGTACTCCCCGTCCCAGGCGTTCTCCAGGAGACCGACGGGAACGGGGAGACGATGGTGCTGCTGGACGCGGTGCGGGCGGACGAGAGGCTCGCCGACTGGCTCGAGGGCCTGGAGGAGAGCGGGAGAGCCTCCGCGGCGGAGGGGCGGCTGCCGGAGGCCGACGACGAACTGCTCGACGTGCTGCTGGACCTCGCCGTGCCGTACGAGGACGTCAACGACCTGATCGCGCTGCGCCGCACCCTGGCGGCCGACGCGGGCGCGACCTGGCTGCTCGGGCGGTGCGTCGACGGTCTGGTACGGGACATGGGGAAGGTCGGCAGAGGGCTGAGACTCCTGCCGCTGCCCCTGGAGGCGGGCCCGCTCGGACGCTACTTCCACGTGTACGTCTTCGTGGCGGCACTGCCGTACGTGCGCGCGTACCACCGCGAGCGCGGGATCCCCGACGACGTCTCCCGGCGCACCCTCGCCGACCTGGGCCGCGGTCTGGTGCTGCACCGTCGGCGGTACGGCGTGGGCGGGCTCGTCGCGCCGACCTGGTTCTCGCTGCACTTCCACGGGGAGCTGTTCCAGCTCGGCCGGCTGCAGTACCAGCGGTCCCGGACGGGAGGACGGGAGGGCGTCGCGCTGGCGGCGGCAGGCCTCGCCCTCGAGCCCGGGCAACCCTGCCTCGACCTGCACATCCCCGACTACGCGGGGCCCTTGACGCCGACGGCGTGCGACCGGTCGCTGGCGTCGGCCCGCGACTTCTTCGCACGGCACTTCCCCCAGGAGCGGTACACGGCGGGCTGCTGCCACTCCTGGCTCCTCGACCCGCAGCTGCGCCGGTACCTGCCGGCGGACTCCAACATCGTCCGGTTCCAGCAGCGGTTCCGGGTCGCCGGGGGCACCGGTGAACCCGAGGACGACCTGCCGGTCCGTTTCGTGTTCGGGGACCCCGACCTGCCGGTGGAGACCCTGCCGCGCCGCACGCGCCTCGAACGGGCCGTGGGCGATCATCTGCGCGCGGGCGGGCACTGGTACAGCGGGCACGGCTGGTTCGCCTGGTGAGGCACGCATGGTTCCGCCCGAGCCGCGGCGCCGGGGCACGCAGGGGCATGGTTCACCCCATCGAGGGATTCCTGACAGGAACGGCCCCTGCCCGCCCGGCCGTTGAACGGATATGGGCATTCAAATGCGTGAAGGGTACGAGGGAACCGGGGCCGGCGCGATCACCCCGGACGGGTGCGCGGTCGAGCTGTACACGCGGCTGCCGGTGGGGGACGAACCGGAGGTGATCGCGGGGGCCGCACCCGAGGGTGCCCGCATTCTCGAACTGGGCTGCGGGGTGGGCCGGATGACCCACCCCCTGATCGAGCGGGGGTTCACCGTCACGGCCGTCGACGAGTCGGCGGAGATGCTGGAGCGGGTGCGCGGCGCCCGCACGGTACACGCCTCGATCGAGGAACTCGATCTGGACGAGAAGTTCGACGTGGTGCTGCTCGCCTCCTTCCTCGTCCACACCGGGGACCCCGAGGTGCGGCGGGGGATGCTCGCGACCTGTCTGCGGCACCTGGCGGACGACGGCTTCGTCCTGCTCCAGCGCGAGGGGGAGGACTACCACATCGACGTCCCCCGAGAACGGGTCGATCCCCGGGGCTTCACCATCCGCATAGCCTCGACCGAACCGGTCGGGGACGGGGTGCACTCGGTGTTCGCGGAGTACTTCTTCCCGGACGGCGAATGGACCCAGACGTTCCGTTCGCGCCCCATGAGCAAGGAGCAGTTCGAGGACGCGCTGGCGGAGGCGGGGCTGAGGGTGGACCGGTATCTGACGGAGGACCGGATCTGGGTGAAGGCGGTGCCGGTGGGATGAGCGGCCCGCCGGGGCGAGTATCGCGGCGTGATTTCCCGGTGTGAATTTCCGGCGAGCGGCGATGAGTTCGGGGGAGTGGTCCGGTCTACCTCTGTGACAGCGAACACGGAACCGCTTCCCACAGGAGACCCGATGTCCGAGACCACCGCTCCCGTCGTCCGTACCGAGGCCACCGCGCGGGGCAAGGGCGCCCGCATCTCGCTGCGCGCGCTGCAGATCGTGCTCGCGCTGTTCTACGGGTTCGCGAGCGCGCTGCCCAAGCTGATCGCACACCCGTCGGCCGTCGAGTCCTTCGACACGCTCGGCTGGGGCAGCGCGGGGATGTACACCATCGGCGTGCTCGAACTGGCCGGCGCCGTCGGGCTGTTGATCCCCGTGCTGGCCCCGGTCGCCGCGGTGTCGCTGAGCGCGCTGATGGTGGGAGCGTTCATCACGCAGATCACCGCCTTCGACGGGGAGTACGCGGCGACACCGCTCATCCTGATCATGCCGCTCGCCCTGATCGCCTGGGTGCGACGTCAGGACGCGACCAGCCTGACGAAGCTCGCGAGCGGCCGCCGGGCGTGATCGTCCCGGGCGGGCAGCAGGCCTCGAAGGGGCGTGGGGAACTGCCCGACCGGCCACGACGCCGTCGCGGACGAGCGACGACGCACCGTGGGCCCCGACCGGACGGCTCAGGTGGAGCGGTGACGGTCGGCGTTCGCCGCCTCGGCCAGGCCCCGCAGGCGTTCCATGTCCCGTCGGTCGCGCTTGGTGGGGCGGCCGGTGCCCCGGTCACGGATGCCCGCGGGGGCGACGGCCTCGCGGGGCGGGGGCGGCGGGGAGTTGTCGACGTAGCACTCGGCGGCGACGGGCGCGCCGACCCGCTTGCGGATCAGCCGCCGTACGATCACGATCCGCTCGTGACCCCCGGCCTGGCGCAGTCGTACCTCGTCGCCGACGCGCACCGCGTACGCGGGCTTGACGCGTTCGCCGTTGACGCGGACGTGGCCGCCACGGCAGGCGGTGGCGCCCATCGAACGGGTCTTGACCAGGCGCACGGACCAGATCCAGCTGTCGACGCGCACACTCTCGCCGCTCGCCGGTCGGGCCGCCTCGGCGGACGCCGCCGCCGAACTGTCGGAGCCCCCGTTCGTCGCGGTCGGATCGTCCGCCCGCTCCTGCGTACCTTCCAAAGCCATGCCTCGACCATAGCTCCCGGCCGGCGGCACGGGGGAGGCGATCACCGGACGTACCGTGGAGGAATGGACGGCGGCGGCAGCGGTGACGGCGTGGTGGCCGGCAGCGGAGACGGTGGAGGCGGCGGCGAGGGCACAGGGCTCGCCGCGTTGGACGCGCGGATCACCGGGTGCCGGGCCTGTCCCCGGCTGGTCGAGTGGCGGGAGGAGGTCGCGCGCACCCGGCGGGCCGCGTTCGCCGACCAGGAGTACTGGGGCCGGCCGGTCCCGGGCTTCGGGCCGCCCGACGCCGCGCTGCTGATCGTCGGGCTCGCGCCGGCCGCTCACGGGGCGAACCGGACGGGGCGGATGTTCACCGGAGACCGCTCGGGCGACGTGCTGTACGCGGCCCTGCACGACGTGGGCCTGGCCTCGCGCGCCACGGCGGTGGCCGTGGACGACGGACTGGAGCTGTACGGCGTACGCATCACCTCACCCGTGCACTGCGCGCCGCCCGCCAACAAGCCGACGCCCGGGGAGCGCGACACCTGCCGGCCCTGGCTGGTCCGGGAGTTGGAGCTGTTGCGGCCGACACTGCGGGCCGTGGTCGTGCTCGGCGCCTTCGGCTGGCAGGCCGCGTTGCCCGCGCTCGCCGGGGCCGGCTGGGACGTGCCCCGGCCCCGGCCCGTCTTCGGCCACGGCACCCACGTACCGCTCGACGGCCTTGATCTCTTCGGCTGCTTCCACGTCAGCCAGCGCAACACCTTCACCGGCCGCCTGACCCCCGCCATGCTGCGGGACGTCCTGCGGACGGCGGCGAGGTCGGCGGGGCTGGCGGTCGCGTCGTAGTCGTCAGCGCCACACGGATCGTCCGTTCGGCGATCTCGGAAACGGCTGGGCGTCGGGCGAGGCGGGCCGCCGAGATCGGCCGATCGCCGACGGCGTGGTCCGGCGAGGCGCCGTAGGAGCTCCAGCGTCAGCGGGAGAGACGACCAGTTGCGTTCGGTTCACCGGGACCTACGGCTCGTCGTCCTCGCCGAACAGGTGCCGTACGGTCGAGCGGTAGTTGGTCCGGACGTGGGTGAGGGCGTGCGCGCGGGCGCGCTCGGGGTCGCCGGAGGCGATGGCGTCGTACAACTCCCGGTGTTCGGTGAGGAGTTGAGGCCACTCGGTGTTCTGGCGGGTCAGCCAGCGCAGTCGGCCGTCGACCGGCTCCATGACGGAGATGAGCAGGCTGTTGCCGGCCATGGCGAGGACCCGGTCGTGGAAACGGGTGTTGATGTCGGTGATCGTCTCGGCGTCCCCGGCGCGGGTCGCCTCGGCCGCTCTGTCGAGCAGGGCCGACAGCTCGGCGAGGGACTCCGGGGTGGCGCGGGAGGCGGCGAGCCCCGCCGCGTACACCTCCAGCGCCTCGCGCAGCTCGAAGAGCTCCGCGACGTCCGCCGGGGTGAGACGGCGCACGACCGTACGGCGCGGGGTCTCGAAGTGGACGAAGCCCTCGGCGACCAGGGCGCGGATCGCCTCGCGGACCGGTACCCGGGAGACGCCGAAGCGGTCGGCCAGCTCGCGCTCGACGAGCCGGTCGCCCGGGCGGAGGCGTCCCGCGATGATGTCCTGCCGCAGGGTGCCGAGGACGCGCTCGCGCACCGCGCCCAGGGGTTCGATCTTCGCTCCTCCCGGAGCCAGGGAGCTCATGGAGCAATCTTCGCCGACGCGAGGGGTGTTTTACGCGCCGTTAACAACAGCGACATCGGTCAGAACGGTTGACGGGAGCACTATGAGCGCAGTTTGGTATACCAAACAATCGGTGGTGCTCCCCCGTTCCCCCACGCCGAGGCCGCACCCGTCCCCACCACCTACGCTCGTCTCCTTACGCTCCTGGAGGCCCCGTGTCCCTCGCCGACAGTGCCGAAGCCACCGGCACCCCAGCGTTCGTCCCCGACCCCCGCCTCACCAACGAAGACCTCGCTCCCGCAGGCAAGCGGAACTGGAAGGTCTTCGACCTCTTCGCCCTGTGGATGTCCGACGTCCACAACCTCGGCAACTACACGTTCGCCGCGGGTCTGCTCGTCCTCGGCATGAACGTCTGGCAGGTGTTCACGTCGCTGCTCGTCGGCTTCGTGATCATCTACATCGGGATGAACTGGATGGGGAAGATCGGGCAGCGCCACGGTGTCCCGTTCCCCGTGGTCAGCCGCATCAGCTTCGGCGTCTGGGGCGCGAACATCCCGGCCATCATCCGGGCCGTGATCGCCATCATGTGGTACGGCATCCAGACCTACCTCGCGTCCGTCGCGGTCAACATCATGCTGCTGGCCGCCTGGCCCGGCCTGGAGTCCTGGACCCATGACTCCTTCCTCGGCCTGCACCACCTCGGCTGGATCACCTTCATCGCCCTCTGGCTCATCCAGGCGATGATCATCAGCCAGGGCATGGAGTCGGTCCGCAAGTTCCAGGACTTCTGCGGCCCGGCGATCTGGATCGTCATGATCGCGCTGGCCGTCTGGATCCTTGCCAAGGCCGGCTGGACCATCTCCCTCACCTCGACCCCGAACCCGGTCTCCGTCGGTGAGCAGTGGCGGCAGTGGTTCGGCGCGATCGGGCTGGTCCTCGCCACCTACGGCACCCTGATGCTCAACTTCTGCGACTTCTCCCGCTTCGCCCCCGACTACCGGACAGTCAAGCGCGGCAACTTCTGGGGTCTGCCGATCAACTCGACCGCCTTCGTGGTCGTGTCCGTCATCGTCACCGCGGGCTCGATCGAGGTCTTCGGCAAGGCGATCACCGACCCGGCGTACCTCGTGGCCGAGATCGGCAACACCTGGATCCTCGTCCTGGGCGCACTGACCTTCGCCATCGCCACCATGGGCGTCAACATCGTCGCCAACTTCGTCTCACCGGCGTACGACCTCGCCAACGTCTGGCCGCAGAAGATCACCTTCAAGGTCGGCGGCATGATCAGCACGGTCGCGGCGCTGGTCGTCACCCCGTGGAACCTCTTCTCCAACCCCACCGTCGTGCAGTACTTCCTCGGCGGCCTCGGTGCCTTCCTCGGCCCGCTGTTCGGCGTGATCATGCTCGACTACTTCTGGGTCAAGCGCGGCCGTATCGACGTCGACGAACTCTTCAACGCAGACCCCGGCTCCCGCTACTACTACCGCAAGGGCGTCAACCCCAAGGCGCTGTGGGCGTTCCTGCCGGCGGCCGCGGTCTCGGCGGTCCTCGCCCTGGTGGGCACCTTCCACGCGGTCGCCCCGTACTCCTGGTTCATCGGCACGGCACTGGCCGCCGGGCTGTACGCGGTGCTGTGCCGGGACGAGCGGGCCGCGGGCTCGGCCTCCTCCACCACGGCCGCCCCCGGAACCGTCCCGTCCGCGTCGACCCCCGCCGTGGAGGGCTGAGCGTGCGCATCGTCGTCACGAACTGCAACACGACGCAGGGAATGACCGAGGAGATCGTGCGAGGTGCCCGGGCCGCCGCAGGCCCGGGCACCACCGTGACCGGACTGACCCCCGCCTGGGGGCCCGAGTCCGCGGAGGGCTGGCTCGACAGCTACCTCTCCGCCGCCGCCGTCCTCGACACCCTGCGGACCTACGAGGAGCCGTACGACGCCGTCGTCATGGCCGGCTTCGGCGAACACGGGCGCGAGGGCGCGCGGGAACTGCTGGACGTCCCCGTCGTCGACATCACCGAGGCCGCCGCCCACCTCGCCTGCCTGCTCGGACGGCGCTACGGCGTGGTGACCACCCTGGACCGCACCTGCGGGCAGATCGAGGACAGCCTGGACGCCGCCGGTGTCGGCCGCAACTGCGCCGCGATCGTCGGCACGGGACTCGGCGTCCTCGACCTCGCCGACACCGACCGCACGACCCGGGCCTTCCTCGCGGCCGGACAACGCGCCCGCGACGCCGGGGCCGAGGTGCTGGTCCTGGGGTGCGCCGGCATGACCGGACTGCAGCGGACGGTGGGGGAGAAGCTGGGGGTGCCGGTCGTCGACGGAGTGGGGGCGGCCGTGAAACTCGCCGAGTCGCTGGTCTCCCTGGGGCTGACCACCAGCCGGACGGGGAGCTACGCGAAGCCACTGCCGAAGAGGAGGACCTGGGGGAACGGGGTGCGGTAGAGGGCGCGGGCCCTTCGGGGCCACCGTCCTGCGGGGGCATCGCCCTACGAGGTCACCGCGTTCGGGGCCACCGTCCGTCGGGTCCACCGCTCCGAATGGGCCATTGCCCACGGGGCCCCGTCCTCAGGGGACCACCGCCGTCGCCGTGATCTCCACCAGTTGGCCGGTGTAGCCGAGGCAGGCCACACCGAGGAGGGTCGAGGAGTGGGGGCCGATGCTCAGCCCGGAGGCCTCGACGACGTTCCAGACCGCGGAGAGCACGGCCGGCTCGCTGCTCACGACGTACACATCGGTGTAGGCGACGTGCTCGAAGTCGCTGCCCACCGCCCGTAGTTGCTCCCCCAGGTTGGCCAGCACCTGCTCGGCCTGCCGCACGGGATCGCCTTCCCCGACCAGTTTCCCGTCGGCGTCCAGCGGGACGGAACCGGCGAGGAAGGCGAGCTTCGTCCCGGCCTCGACGACGGACGCGTGCGCGTAGACGGGCGGCGAGAAGAGGCTGGGGACGTTGGTGCGCCGGATCATCACTGCTCCCGGTGTGGAGGACTGAGGGCGGGGAGGAACGGGGGAAGGCAACCTGTCGATCATGCGCCTCCCGCTCCGCCCGTCGCATCCGAATTCCTGCGGGGGAGAGGGAGAGGGGATGCCGGGAGCCGGGGCGAGGGCGTGCGCGTGGGCGTGGGCCGAGCGCGCGCCGGTCAGTCGTCCGACGTCACCACGGTGGGCTGACCTGCGAGGATGCCGCCGTCCAGGACGAATTCGGAGCCCGTCGAGAACGTGGCGTCGGCGATGACGAAGAGCACCATGCGCGCGACCTCCTCGGGTTCCCCGAACCGGGGGAGGGGCTGCCCGGCGGTGTAGGCGTCGCCGAATCCGGCCGTCATCGGGGTGCGGATGGCGCCGGGGTGGACCGAACAGACGCGGACCCCGTCGGCGGCCAGCTCCAGCGCCGCCGTCTTCGTCAGCCCGCGCAGGCCCCATTTGCTCGCCGCGTACGCGCCGATGCCCGCGTACGAGGTCAGGCCGGCGAGGGAGGAGATGTTCACGATCACCCCGCCCCCGGCCCGGCGCAGCGAGGGCGCCACCGCACGCATACCCAGCCACGGGCCCTGCAGATTGACGTCGAGGACGCGGCGGAACGAGGCGAGGGGCTGCTGCTCCATCGAGCCCCACTCGGCGATCCCCGCGTTGTTCACCAGCACCGAGACCGGGCCCAGCTCCCGTTCCACCTCGGCCACCGTCCGCCGCCAGTCGTCCTCGTCGGTGACGTCCAGGCGCTGGTGGCGACAGCGCCCGCCGAGCTCCGCCGCCAGTTCCGCCCCTGCGTCCTCCCGGACGTCGGCGACCACCACACGGGCCCCCTCCGCCGCGAGGAGACGCGCCACCGCGGACCCGATCCCTCCCGCGCCACCGGTGACGATCGCCACCCGCTCGTCCAGACGTCCCATCACGGCCTCCCACGTGCCGAAAAGCGCTTCGAAACGGTGCTCCGAAATAATCCTTCGAAAAGGGGGGCGTTTCGCTGTTACCGTCCTCCGCGTGGCGAAACTCAATCAGATCATCGCAGTGGAGAAAGGCGTCAAGTCCAAGTCCCAGCAGGACCTGACGGCCGCTCATCACGGGCTGCAGAAGCCGGCGTTGCTGGCCGGTATCGCGCGTACCTATCAGCCGAAGGACGAGGAGGGCGAGCAGTTGCCGCCCGAGTCGACCCGGGTGCAGGTGCGGGCGGAGGACGTGTTGCGGGAGACGGCGGGAGTTCTCACGCGGCTGTTCGACGTGACCGCCACCAAGGACTGGGCCAACTGCACCGCGCGGGCGGACGTGAAGGTCGAGGGCCGGGTGCTCGTCGCCGACGTGCCCGTCGCCTATCTGCTCTTCCTGGAGAAGCAGCTCGGGGAGATCAACACGCTCGTGCGGAAGCTGCCCGTGCTCGACGCCTCCGAGGCGTGGGCGCAGGATCCGTCCAGCGACGCCTGGAAGACCGATGCGGTGCGGACGGTGCGGACGAAGAAGGTGCCGCGCAACCATGTGAAGGCCGAGGCGACCGACAAGCACCCCGCCCAGGTGGAGGTGTACTACGAGGACATTCCGGTCGGCTACTGGACGACCGTGAAGTTCTCCGGAGCCCTGCCCGCCCGGCGCGTGAACGAGATCCTCGACCGCGTCGAGAAGTTGCAGCAGGCCGTGAAGTTCGCGCGCGAGGAAGCGAACGGTGTGGACGTCGTCGACCAGCGGGTCGGTGACGCCGTATTCGGCTACCTGTTCGGATAGGGCTGCCTGTTCGGACAGTTGGTAGCCTCTTGAACTCCTCGGCCGGCCTATGAGCCGGGCGGGGTGCGCGAGGAGCGCAAGCTGAAGCTGAGGCTTGTCGTGACGGAGCGGTCCGTACCCGCCCAAGTATTCAGGGACGGGCCGTGATCAATCTCAGACTATTGCTCCAGACTCAGTATTCGCCGCCGATCGCCGCAACGACCGGACTCAGGCCCCGGACGTCGAAATGCTGGTTCAAGTCCAGCCCGCGCAGCTCGATGCGTGGTGGTCCAAAGGCAGGACGCGGCGACATGATGACTGACCTGGGTTCTCAACCGTGGCGGCGTGCCCAGGAGGCGGCATATCAGGGCCCGGGGGCCGGCTACGCCCCCGGGTCCACCTTTTTGCGTTCATAAAGAACATGGCCTCTACAGAGATCGTCACATCGCGTTAATACGGGCGTCCCATATCCTCCAAGTCCCCGCCCTACGGTGGAACGCACACGCACACACCACCAACGCCCCGGCCACCGTCGCCCGAAGGCACACCCCCGCCCTCACCCGACGACAGGAGCCCCGTGTCCCGCCGCGCCGTTCTCACTCTGCCGCCCTGGCTCGCCCATGCTCTGCGTGCGCAGAGGGGGCCGGTGCCCTGGAACGCGGTGCTACGGGGAGCGTTGGCCGGCGGACCGCTGCTGCTGGTCGCCGTGGTGTCGGGGCGCCCCTCCGTCGGGGTCCTCGCCGCACTCGGCGCCATGCTCGCCGGCATCAACGACCGCCCCGGCAGCCGACGCGTCGCCGTACAGCGCCTCGGAGTGCCCGCACTCGCCGGAGCCGTGGGGCTCCTCGTCGGGACGTACGCCGGACAGTACGCCGGAGCCGTCGTCCTCACCCTGCTGCTCACCGCGCTCGGGCTGCTCGCCGGCGCGATGAGCGCGGTCGGGCCCGTGGCCTCCGGAGCGGGCACCCAACTGCTGGTCGCCGCCGCCATCGGCGCCGGGATGCCCCTGCCGGAACCGGGGTGGGAGCGGGCGCTCGCCTACCTCGCCGGCGCCGGATGGCTGCTCGCGCTGCGCCTCGCCCTGCCCACCCCCGCGATCCTCACCGCCGGTGACTACCGCTTCGACGGCGAACGGGACGCCGTCGCCGCCGTGTACGACGCCGTCGCGGCGCTGCTGGACGCCGTCGGCACCCCCGACGCCGTCACCCGGCGGGCCGCGCTGACCGCCGCCCTCGACCACGCCCAGGACGCCCTCGCCGGACCCCGGCTGCGGCGCTTCGCCAGCTCGTCGGCCGAACGCCGCCTGCACGCCCAGTACACCGCCGCGCTCCCGCTCGCCGAGGCGGCGACCGCGCTGGCCTGGGCCGGGGACGCCGTCGTCGGCCGCGCCTCCGAGGGGCCCCGGCGCCTCGCCACGGCCGTCCGCGGCAACACCGGCACCGGCCCGCTGCCCGCGCCCGCACGCTCCGCGCCCGCGCTGCGCGCCCTCGACGACGCGCTCCTGCGCGCCGCCGAGACCTTCGACCGGGGCGGCGACCCCCACGACCTGCACGCCCGCCGCCGTACCCTCGGATCGCTCGTCCGGCTCGGCCTCGGCTCCGGCGGGCGCGAGTACGGGCTGCGGGTCGCCCTGTCCTTCGGCGCCGCCGCGGCCGTGGCGCAGGCGCTGCACCACCAGCACTGGTACTGGCTGCCCGCCACCGCCGTCTTCCTGGTCAAGCCCGACCTCGGGCCGCTCGTGTCCCGGGTGCTGTGCCGGGCGGCCGGGACCGTGCTCGGCGCCGTGCTCTTCGCCGGGTTCGCCGCCCTGCTGCCCCGGCCGGAGGGGCTGATCGCCCTGGTCGCAGTCAGCGGGGCGCTGATCCCCGTCGCCACCCGGCACTTCGCCGCCCAGACCGCGGTCGTCACCGTGCTGGTGCTCGCCCTCGTCATGGTCGGTGGGGATCCCCAGGCATCCTGGAGCCGTATCGCCGAGACCCTGCTGGCCTGCGCCATCGTCCTGATCGTCGGACACCTGCCGATGCCCAGGGGGCAGCGCGGCGGGGGCGTGCGCGCCCGGCTCACCGAGGCGGGCACGGCAGCGCACGCCTATCTCGCGCACGTCCTGCGCGAGGCGCGCACGCCGGGCGCCTTCCCGGGAGCGGGTGGAGTGCCCCCGTCGAGCGGCGCGTCCACGCCCAACGGTGTCACCGTGTCCGTCGGGGCCGCCCTGCCGGGCGAGGCCGACGAGCGGGCCGCCCGCTGGACGCTGCGCCGCGAGGCCTACCGCTCGCTCGCCGGGGCCCGCGCCGCGATCGCCGTCTCCGGTGCCGAACTTCCCGCCCTGGCCCGGCACACCGAGGGCACCGACGAGATCGCCGCCCTCCTCGAACGGCTGGTGGACACCACCACCGCGTGCGCCGTGCACCTCGACGACACCGGACGGCTCGGCCGCCACCACACCGAGCGGCTCGCCGCCCTCCTCGACGAACTCGCCTGCCACCGAAGGCACGTGGCCCTCAGTCTCCCCGCCTCACCGGTCGCGACCGACCTGCTGAGGGAGCCGGGCCTGACGGTCTGAGGGCGTGAGGGCGTGAGGGCGTGCGGGTGTGAGGGCGGGAGGGCGTGACCCGGGTGACCGGGTGACGTCTGACGGCGTGACGGCGTGAATCGCATGGCCTCGTGGGCCGGGCTGACTGGCGCCCGGCGTCGACCCTGCTCACCCGTCCCGGCCGGGCGCCGACGACGGCGACCAGCGACCGGGCGACGGTGGTCCCGGTCGGCGGTCGCGCCCCGGCGGTGGCACGACCCTGCGGCGGTCGCGCCCCCGTGACAGCGGTGCCGGGACGGCGGTGCCCGGACCGCGGCGTGACGGCCCGCGCCCGGATGTGGGAAGCGGCCGGATCCCGGCCACCCGTGCCCGAGTCACCCCCTCCCGTACCTGCCCCGGTCGTACCGTGACGACATGACGCCGCCTCCGTCCTCACCCCCCTCTGCCG
>NZ_JARGEE010000168.1:0-18703 GCF_033794485.1 Streptomyces sp. MB09-02B | reverse complement strand
GTCGGATCCGGTGCCGCCGTCCGGGCCCTGGGTCGGCCCCTCCTCGGTCGTCGGCAGCCACACCCGCATCGTCGAAGGGCCCCGGTTGGCCCAGGAGTGGTAGGGCACCAGGACGATCCCGGAGCGCTCGGCGGGGCCCTTCTCCGGGGCGTGCCCGAACGGCTCGTACGGCCACGCCTCCCCGCTCCGCCCCGCGTCCGCGACGACCTCCCCCGCGACCACGACGGTGCCGGCCGTGCCCTCCGTACCGCCCGGCCCGTCCTCGGGGTCGACGGACGTGTCCACCCGTACCGCGTCGACATCGTTGCCTTCCGGCAGGTCGACCGACTCGGCGCAGTACACCAGCGGCCCGCGTTGCACGGCGACCGTGCCGCGTACGGCGTCGACGCGGGGGTCGGCGCGGATCCAGCGCGGGGCGACGGGGAGGTCGAGGCGTATCTCGTCACCGGGCCGGAAGACCCGGGTGAGGGTCGCCGTGCCCGGGGCGACCGGGCGGCGCACCCCGCCCGGGTCGGTGAGTGACGCGGTGGCGCCCGTCGCCCACCGGGGCACCCGCAGGGAGAGGGTCCAGGGCTCCGCCGGGGAGCGGCCGATCCGGACGGTCACGGTCCCGCCGGCGGGGTAGTCGGTGCGGACCCGCAGGGCGACGCCCCGGCCGCCGCTGAGGGAGGTGGCGATGTCGGCGTCGGCGTACTGGTGCAGTTGGAGGCCCTCGTCGTCCGCCGTCGCCAGGTAGGCCGGCAGCTGTGCCAGGGTGCGTGCGACGTTGGTCGGGCAGCACGACACGGCGAACCAGGGGGCGCGCAGCCCCGAGTCGGCGCGCGGGCTGTCGGTGTCCGGCGACGGTGCGACGCCCCGGTGCCGCCGGTGCAGGGTGTTGGCGTAGAAGAAGGACCGGCCGTCCTCGGCAGGGGAGGTCGCGACGACGTTGAACAGGGTCCGTTCGACGAGGTCGGCGAAGCGGGGCTCGCCGGTGGCCAGCAGCAGCCGCCAGCCGAGCATCACGGAGGCGACCCCGGCGCAGGTCTCGGAGTAGGCGCGGTCCGGGGGCAGGACGAAGTCGTCGCCGAAGGACTCGTCGCGGTGGTGCGAGCCCATGCCGCCGGTGAGGTAGGTGCGGCGGGCGACGGCGGCCTCCCACTGGCGTACCACGGCGGCGAGCAGCTCGTCGTCGCCGGTCTCCACGGCCACGTCGACGGCCCCGGCGGCGAGGTAGAGGGCGCGGACGGCGTGGCCGCGCAGGGCCGTGGCCCGGCGTACGGGGACGTCGTCCTGGAAGTAGGCGCGGCCGAACTCGCCCTCGGTGAGGGTGCCGTGGCCGCGTCGGTCGACGAACAGCGCGGCCTGGTCGAGGTAGCGCTGCCGGCCGGTGAGGCGGGCCAGTTCCACGAGGCCCGACTCGATCTGGGGGTGGCCGCAGACGCGCTCGATGCCGCCCTTCCCGAAGGTGGCGCACACATGGTCGGCGGCGCGCTGGGCGACCTTGGCGAGTTCGCCCTCGCCCCGGGCACGGGCCTGGGCGACGCCGGCCTGGATCAGGTGCCCCTGGCAGTAGAGCTCGTGGCCCTCCTCCAGGTCGCTGTAGCGGGCGGGCTGTCCCGGGCGGCCGAAGGCGGTGCCGAGGTAGCCGTCCGGGTCCTGGGCGGGGGCGACGAGGTCGGTGAGGGCGGTGATCCGGTCGTCCAGCGGGGCGCCGCCGCCGTTCGCGGCCTCCCAGGCCAGGGCTTCGAGGAGTTTGTAGACCTCGGAGTCGGCGAACTCCCGGCCGCGCCGGTCCCGTTCGATCCTGCCCTCGACGGCGGCCCGGAAGTTGCCGGTCCAGCCGACGCGGTCCATCCAGTCGCGGCAGTGGTCGAGCGTGGCGGTCGTGTTGGTGTGCCGTCGCCGGGCCCAGAAGCCCCCGGTGATCCTGACCTCGTCGAGGCCGAGCGGCCGCAGCCTGCCACGGGTCGGCGCCACGGGCAGGACGGATGACATCACCGCGTTCTCCCTCACCTGTTCATGCCTCCGGTTCGTCCCTTCGGTCGTCGCTGAGCCGTGCGGGTCGTGGGCGTGCGGGTCGTGGGCGTGCGGGTCGTGGGCGTGCGGGTCGTGGGCGTGCGGGTCACGCGGACGCGTCAGCCCTTGAGCGCGCCCGACATGAAGCCCCGGACGTAGTGCCGTTGCAGGAGCAGGAAGAGGAGCAGGCACGGCACGGCGAGCACCACCACGCCCGCCTCGGTCGCGCCGTAGTCGACGGCGCCCATGCTCTGCTGCCGCAGGTTGGCGACGGCCAGCGGCAGGGGCGCCTTCTCGCTGTCGGAGATGAGGATCAGGGGTGCGATGAAGTCGTTCCAGGCGGCGAGGAACGCGAAGAGGCCCACGGTGATCAGCCCCGGCCGTACCGCCGGGAGGAGCACCCGGCGCAGCGCGCCCGCCGTGCCGCAGCCGTCGACGAGCGCCGACTCCTCCAGTTCGCGCGGGACCGCCTCGAAGGAGATCCGCATCATGAAGGTGGCGAACGGCAGTTGGAACATGGCGAGGACGAGGCTCAGCCCGATCAGCGAGTTCTGCAGGTGCAGCCTGCCGAGCAGGACGTACAGCGGGATGAGCAGGGTGGCGTACGGGACCATGAGGATGGCGAGGGTCAGCAGGAACAGCAGGTTCTTGCCGGGGAAGTCGAAGCGGGCGAAGGCGTAGCCGCCGAGCAGGGAGACGCCGAGGGTGAGGGCGACGGTCAGCGCGGAGACGACCGTGCTGTTCAGCAGGTACTGCCACAGTCCCGCGTCGTACTCCAGCAGGGTCCGGTAGTTGCCGAGGCCGTGGCCGGATTCCTGGGCGGTGCCGGGCTGGGGGCTGACGGACGCCCAGGTGTTCCACAGCAGCGGGAAGAGGAAGATGACGGCGAGACCGCCGGCGACGACGTAGTGCGGTGTCCGGCCGAGGGCGCGGGCGAGCACGGTCCTGTCCCCTCTCATGATTCGTCGGCGCGGCGCAGGCCGCGGAACTGGAGGACGTTGAGCAGCAGCAGCGCGGCCAGGACGAGGATCGAGAGGGCCGCGGCCGTGCCGAGGTCCATCCGCTGGAAGGCCTCGCGGTAGATCAACTGCACGACGGTGACGGTGCTGTTGTCCGGTCCGCCCTTGGTGAGGACGAAGAACTGGTCGAACGCCAGGAGCGATCCGGTCACACAGAGCAGGAGCGACAGGGCGAGCGACGGCCTCAGCAGCGGCAGGGTGATGGAGCGGAAGATCTGGGCGCGGCTCGCGCCGTCCATCCGGGCCGCCTCGTACACCTCGTGGGGGATGCGCTGCAGGCCCACGAGCAGGATCAGCATGTAGAAGCCGGCGAACTTCCAGACGACGAGGAACACCGTCGACAGCAGTGCGGAGGTCGGTGAACCGAGGAACGACACGGGCCCGTCGGTGAGACCGAGCTTCTCGGGGATGCCGCCGAGCGGGCCGGTGGTCGGGCTGTAGAGGCCCCAGAAGAGCAGCGAGGCGGAGGCCAGTCCCAGGGCGCCGGGCAGGAAGTAGACGGTGCGGAAGAAGCCGGCGCCGGGGCGGGACTCCTGCACCAGCAGGGCGAGCAGGAGGGCGAGGCCCAGCAGGATCACCGTGACGATCACCGTGTAGAGCAGGGTGAAGCGGACGGCGGGCCAGAACAGGGTGGTGTCGGTGACGTCGGTGTAGTTCTCGGGGGCGTTGACGCCCCGGTCCCCGGCGAGCAGCGGCCAGTCGCTGAGCGACATCTGTCCGACGAGCAGGAGCGGCAGGACGAAGAAGACCGCGACGAACAGGGCCGTGGGCGCCGCGTAGGCGAGCCCCTTGACCTGACGGGACCGCCACCGCGGCAGCGGCGCCCGCGCCGGGCGGTCCCGGTGCTCCGGCCGGGGCTGGTGCGCGGCGGGCGCGGACTCGGCCGCCTTCACTGGCATGACCCTCCTCGGTCGGCCACCTTCACGGGTACGCCCCTCCTCGGTCGGCCACCTGCACGGCAACGCCCCCTCAGTCGGCCAGCGACGCGCTGACCGCCTCGTTGCCCTTGTCCACGGACGTGCCGTCGCCGAAGACGGCGTCGCGCATCAGCGTCAGCCAGGGCCCGTTGGGGTCGTTGAAGGTCTGGCCGAACTTCAGCGCGTACGGGGTCTGCCCGTCGGCGACGAGCTCGTTGATGGTGACGAGCCGGGGGTCGGCGGCGGAGTGCTTGTTGGACGCCAGGTCGGTGCGGGCCACGACATCCTTGTTCGCGGCGACGACATCGACCTGCGCCTTGTCGCCGAGGGTCCAGGCGAGGAAGTTCCAGGCCTGGTCGGCCTTCTCGCTGGTCGCGGAGACCCCGATGGCGTCGCCGCCGACGAAGGTGGACCTGCCGCCGTCGGGGCCGGGGATCGGGGCGACACCGAGGTCGAGGTCCTTGGGCATCAGCCCGAGCGTGGTCGACGGCATCGGCATGACCCCGACCTTGCCCTTGGGGAAGATCCCGGTCCAGGTCGTGCCGGTCTCGTCCTTCGCGCCGGGCGCCACGATGTCGTCGTCCACCCAGCCCCGGTACGTGTCGTACACCTTCTTGGCGGTGGCGGAGGCGAGGAGCGCCTCGGTGCCGTCCTCGCTCAGGACCTCCTCACCGGCCGCCCAGATGGACGGCCACCAGGTGAAGACACCGCAGCCGCCGCAGTTGCCGCCGAAGAAGGTGCCGTTGACGTCTCCGCCGAGCTTGTCCACGGCGCGCGCCTGTTCGTCCCACTCGCTCAGCGTGGTCGGCGGCTTCTCGGGGTCGAGTTTCGCCTTGCGGTAGAGGTCCTTGTTGTAGAAGAGCACCGACAGGTCGAGGGTGTGCGGCACCACGTACTTCTTGTCCTCGTACGTGCCCGCCTCGATGTGCGACTGCGCCAGGTTCTCGGCGAAGGGCAGGGCCTCGATGCGTTCGGTGAGGTCGGCGAAGAGGCCGCTGGAGGTGTAGTTGGGGACGAAGACCACGTCGGAGGCGAAGAGGTCGGGCAGGTCGCGGGAGCCGGCGGCGGCGCCGACCTTGGCCTGGTAGTCGTCGGTGGGGACGACGGTCAGCTCGACCTTGTTCTTGTGGCTCGCGTTGTAGGCCTTCACCAGGGCCTCGCTCTGCGGCCGGGTGGCGGCGCGCGTCCACATCGTGAGGGTGGCGCCGTCGTCGACGCCGGTGGCGTTCGCCGCTCCGCCGCCTCCACCGCCGCCACCGCCCGAATCGCCGTCGCCCGACCCGCAGGCGGTGACCAGGCTCGCGGCGGCGAGCAGTGCGACGGCCCCGGTGGCGAGACGCCCCGCGCGGCCACGTGGTCCGACCGTGCTCCCCATGTTCGATCCCCCTTGTCACAAAGTGGTGTCACAGAGCGGTGGCGCTGTACCGGGTGACGGAGACGAAAGAAACCGAAAAGGCTTTCTGAGACGCTAGGCGGCACCCGAATACCCGTCAATCCCCTTGCAGAGAGCGGTTGTCGACTGCTGACGAAAACCGTGGGGGCATCCAGACCGAAACGTTTCCCGTAAGGTTCCGGGAGGGGCGTGTCATCCTCGGCGAGGTCGACACGCGTGGCGAGACAGGAGATCACCCATGGCACAGGCCACCGGCCCCTCTCGTTCGCAGCCCGCCACGCTCGGTGACGTCGCCCGCCTGGCGGGCGTCTCGATCGCCACGGCGTCCAAGGCGCTCAACGGCCGCAGCCAGGTCCGCGCGGAGACCAGGCAACGGGTCGTCGAGGCCGCCGAGCGGCTGTCGTTCCGCCCCAACCAGGTGGCACGCGGTCTGCTCGCGGGGCGCACCGGCACCGTGGGGCTGCTGACCAGCGACCTGGAGGGCAGATTCGGCATACCGATCCTGATGGGTGCCGAGGACGCCTTCGGCGCGGGTGAGGTCGCGGTGTTCCTGTGCGACGCGCGGGGTGACGCCATCCGCGAACAGCACCATCTGCGCGCCCTGCTGGGCCGCCGCGTCGACGGTCTCATCGTGGTCGGCAGCCGTACCGACCCGCGCCCCTCCCTGGGCCGCGAACTGCCCGTCCCCGTCGTCTACGCCTACGCCCCCTCCGACGACCCGGCGGACTTCTCCGTCGTCCCGGACAGCGTCGGCGCCGGCCGGATCGCCGTGGAGCACCTCCTCGTCTGCGGCCGCACCCGGATCGCCCACATCACCGGCGACCCCGGCTACCTCGCCGCGCGGGACCGGGCGGCCGGGGCGCGGGCCGCGCTCGCCGATGCCGGACTCTCCCTGATCGGCGAGCCCCGGTACGGCGCGTGGTCGGAGGGCTGGGGCCGGGCCGCCACCGCGATGCTCCTGGACCGGCACCCCGACATCGACGCCGTCCTCTGCGGCAGCGACCAGATCGCCCGGGGCGTCATGGACGTCCTGCGCGAACGCGGCCACCGGGTCCCCGAGGACATCGCCGTCATGGGCTTCGACAACTGGCAGATCATGACCGCCGGTTCACGACCGCCCCTGACCAGCGTAGACATGAACCTCGAACAGGTCGGCCGCGTCGCCGCCCATGCCCTCTTCACCGCGATAGCCGGCACGCCCCGCACCGGAGTCGAGACCCTCCCCTGCAAGGTGGTGATCAGGGGCTCGACGGCACCGTTGTCATGAGAGGGCCGCCGTCGTGCATCACCGGAGCCTCGCTCCATGTCGACGGCGGTGGGGCGCGGGCGCCGCCGTCCGCACCGTTTCCCGCGAGCGCCACCACGCGGCAGCCGACGCTCGCTCCGCCAGGAACAGCCCGCCGACGGCACCATCACCGTCGAGCCGTCGGCGAGCCCGCTGGATAGATCATGAAACCGCACTGGAGTACTAAACTCTCGCAGACCTGATGTGAGGGGCGGACCGGCATGGCAGAACCAACAGGGGTGACCGCGTTGCAGCAGCTGCTGCCTCCGCCCCCTGGCGCGGGCGAGGACATCGACTGGAAGGCGGCCGAGGCGAAGTGGGGGACCAGGTTCCCCCGGGACTACATGGACTTCATGGCCGTGTACGGCGTCGGCGGAATCGGCTCGGAGGAGGAGATCGGCGAGCTCGGAATCCTCGGGCCGTTTCCCACCGGGGCCTACGAGCACTCCCCGGACGACTTCGAGGACGAGACCGGAAACGCCCGTCTGACCTGGGAGGAAGAGGGCGCCGACCAGGAGGATCTCGACCTGGACCCGGAGCACATCCTCGCCTGGGGCAGCACGTCTCACGCCGACATTCTGTGCTGGCTGACCATCGATCCGGACCCCGACAAGTGGCCCGTCCTGCTCTTCGCGCGTCATGGCTCGAAGACCTGCGAGGTCGTCCCCTGCGGCATGGTCGAGTTCCTACGCAGACTCCTCACGGAGGAAATCCCCTCGTACAGCATGGAGTTCACGCCCGAACCGCGCTTCGAGCACTGGCGCGAAGGGCGATGAGCCGCTGACGTCGGACTCGTGCCGTCGTCCGATCAATGATCGGGGCGGCCTCGGTCGGGATGGCGCGCGGGGTCCGGGACGAACACGCTCAACCGGTAGGTGGTCGGCTGCACCAGTCGCCCGCAGAAGGTGTCGATCCTGGTCATCGCCCAGTCGATCCTCTCCTTACCCGCGCGCAGGCTACGGAGGTGAGCACGCCATTCCGCCTCGTCCTGAGTCTCGAAGAGCACGTGCCAGCTTCCCGTGTCCGAAGCAGTGCGAGCAGCAGCCTGCCACCTCGCGTCCTGCTGCAGGCGTCTCCTCTTCCGCTGTCCCGGCATCGGCACAGCATCGCCGACCGGGCAGTACCGCAGCAAGGGCATTGTTCCAGGCCGCAAGCTGCGCGGTGGCGGGCGACCGAGCACTTCTCGGCGTCAGAGGAAAAGGAGTCCGACGCCCTTCTCGACGCAACGACGCAGGACGACCGCCAACTGTCCGGCGTCCTCGGCGTGCTGTCGAAGGAGAGGGTCGTCGGCCTGTCGCCGCCACTCGTCCGTGATCGCGTCCAGCCGGGCCAGCATCGCGGCGCACTCGGCAGCCGAGAGTTCACCGCCGCCGTCGTCCGGGCGATCGAGGAGTGGTTTCAGCGGGGTGGAGACATCGTTCCAAGGACGCTCTCCGCCGAAGCCCCACATATCGGAGAGAGTGAAACCCTCGGCCTGTGCCAGCCGTGCCCTGAAGGCGGCGAAGCCGCCGTAGGACCAGCCGACGTCCGGACCGGAGGTGTCTCCATCGCCCGGGAACAAGATCAATCCCGCGACATCCTCCTCATGCTTCGAGTACAGCAGGATCAGCCGGCGAGAACGACGTCCGCGACGGAGACGGCCTCTGCGTGGCTGGTGTGGTCACGGCGCAGGAGCCCTCCTGGACAGCCCCGCTCGCGGGACTCAGCCAGCAGCAGCTGGACTCAGCCCGCATCAGCCGGACTCCTCCAGATACCCCCGCGCCAGCTCGCCCGCGCGCGTGAACCAGTCGACGAGCAGGGCCAGTTCGTCGGGCGAGTACCCGGCGAAGAGTTCGGCGAGGCGGGCGTAGAACGGGCCGTACACGGCCACCACCCGTTCCGCGGCGTCCGGGACCGCGATCACCCGGACCCGGCGCCGGTCGGCCGGATCGGGCTGCCGCGTCACGAAGCCGCCGCGCTCCAGACGGTTGAGCACACCCGTCACCGCTCCCGTGGTGACATGCGCGCGCGTGGCCAGATCACCCGCGGTGACCGGCGCGTCCCCGGCCTCCAGGACGTACGCGAAACAGACCAGGTCGGTGACGCTCAACCCGAGGTTCCGGGCGAACTCCTGCTGGCCGACGATCATCGTCGCGATCAGGCCGTCCATGGCACCGATCGCGTCAGGAACGGTCGGGCGGCGCTCGGCCTCCATTGAAATCACCTCCGGGGCAAGCTAGATTCCTTACTCACTAAGACATCTTACGGCGCCGTGGGCGTGGCCACGGCATGCCGTGGCGCGCCCCGGCGCGCGAGGGGAGTGGACACCATGAGTCTGTACGACGAGGGCCACACCGTGGCCGGCTGGACCGGCACCGCCATCGCCGCCGTGGGATCGACGGCACTCGGCCTCGGCGTATGCGGCTGGACCCCGGGGTTCGCCCTGGGCGCCGTCATCTCGGTCGCGGCACTCGTCGTCACCTGGGTCCTGCACCTCGCCGGCTGGGGCAAGCCGCCGGGCCCCCGGCCCCGCGCCCAGTGGAGCCTCCGGGTCCGCGACCGCTCCGCACGCGGCGGCCACGCCGACTGCCTCGGCTGCCGCCTGGCCGGCCGCCGCCGCGTCCCCGCCCCGCTCCCCGCCGTACCGGGACCCGCCACCGGCACCGCGCCCGCCGCGGTCCCGGCGGGCGAGGCGTCGCACTGATGGAAGGTCCCGAACAGCGGGGAGTAAACGCTTACCCTTTCTCGGGGTCCCAGTTCCGCAACCGCATGCCGCCATCCGCCTCTCATGCAGTAACGTCGAACCGTGACGGTCAATGAAAACGGTCGCCGGAGCAGCACCGAAGCAAGCGGTGGCAGGCGTCGACGGAGCAACACCTCGGGCGGCGAGCGGCCCAGCACGATTCGGGATGTCGCCGCGCGGGCCGGGGTATCCGTAGCAACCGTTTCCCGCACACTCGCGGGTAACTACCCGGTCTCCAAGGAGACCAGGGCCCGCGTCATGGCGGCCGTCGAGTCCCTGCACTACGTGGTGAACGTGCATGCCAAGGCGCTGTCGGGCCGCGTCGCCGGCCCGGTCGCCCTGGTCATCAAGGACATCACCGGCCCCTCCCTCGCCCACGTCGCGGCGGGGGTGGAGCAGGCGGCCGCCGACCGGGGCCGACTGAGCCTGGTGTGCGCCACGCACGACGACTCGGCCCGCGAGGACGACCTGGTGCAGCTGATGCGCGAGCAGCACGCGGCGGCGGTCCTCCTCGTCGGCGGCGCCCAGCAGGACGAGGCGTACCGGCGGCGGATGGCCGAGTACGCGACGGCGCTGGACGCGGCCGGCTCGCGCCTGGTGCTGGTGGGCCGCCCGCCGCTCCCGGGCGCCCTGCCGGTCACGGTGGTGCAGTACGACAACCGGGGCGGCGCCTTCCAGGCCACCGACCACCTCCTGACCGCCGGGCACCGCCGCGTCCTCTTCCTGGGCGGCGATCCGGGGCTCAGCACGGCCGACCAGCGCCGGGACGGCTTCCTGCACGCGCTGCGCGCCCACGGCGTCGAGCACGCCGAGGAGTTGGAGCTGCCGGGCCCGTACACCCGGGTCTCGGGCTACCAGCGCACTCGGGAGGCGCTGGCCGCCGGTCTCGACTTCACGGCGGTCTTCGCGGGCACCGACATGGTGGCCACGGGCGCGCTCGCCGCCCTGCGCGAGGCCGGGCTCGACGTCCCGGGTGACGTCTCCCTGATCGGCTTCGACGACGTCCCGTTCGCCGCCGACCTCACGCCCGCGCTGACCACGGTGCGGGTGCCGTACGAGGATCTGGGGCGCACGGCGGTCCGGTTGGCGCTGGAGCGCGAGGAGCGCCTGGGCGGCGACGACCACGTGGTGCTGAGCACGCAGCTCGTGATCCGCCAGTCGGTACGCACGCTGGCGTGAGCGTGGGCCCCGGCCGGTGACAGCGGAGACGGCGGAGGGGGACCCCGCGACGACCTCGGGCAACGCTCCCCTCCGCACGAGCATGTGACGAAGCGTCACCCCGTCGTGAGGTCGCGGCGCACCAGGTCAACCGTCCCGGACTATTGACTCGGGTCACCCCAATGGCGATTCTCGTCACATCGCTTGTGCCAGCCATGACAATCGGACTATGGCGTCGTGGGTGTTCACCGCGTCCCGGAACGGTCTGGCCGATCGACCGCGCATTCCCCGACCGAGGACGTGAGTATGACCAGGACTCCACGCGCCCACCGCAGTCGCAGACCCCTCATGGTGCTGGCACTGTTCCTGACCACGATGGGCATGCTGCTCAGCCCGTCGTCGAGCTCGGCCGCCACCGGCGACTGGTGGCTACCCACCTCCCGGCCGTCGCCCGACTCCCAGATCAACGTGACGGGCGAGCCGTTCAAGGGGACCGACTCGGCGGGTGACGTGCGCGGGTTCGTCGACGCGCACAACCACCTGTTCTCCAACGAGGCGTTCGGCGGCCGGCTCATCTGCGGCAAGGTGTTCTCGACGTCCGGCATCGCGGACGCGCTGAAGGACTGTCCCGAGCACTACCCGGACGGCTCCCTCGCGATCTTCGACTACATCACCCACGGCGGCGACGGCAAGCACGACCCGGTCGGCTACCCGACGTTCAAGGACTGGCCGGCGTACGACTCGATGACCCACCAGGCCAACTACTACGCCTGGATCGAGCGCGCCTGGCGCGGCGGTCAGCGGGTGCTGGTCAACGACCTGGTCACCAACGGGATGATCTGCTCGATCTACCCGTTCAAGGACCGCAGCTGCGACGAGATGACCTCGATCCGGCTCCAGGCGAAGCTGACGTACGACCTCCAGGCGTACATCGACGCGCAGTACGGCGGCACCGGCAAGGGCTGGTTCCGGATCGTCACCGACAGCGCGCAGGCCCGTGAGGTCGTCAAGCAGGGCAAGCTCGCCGTCGTCCTGGGCGTGGAGACCTCCGAGCCGTTCGGCTGCAAGCAGATCCTCGACATCGCGCAGTGCAGCAAGGAGGACATCGACAAGGGGCTCGACGAGCTGTACGACCTGGGTGTGCGCAGCATGTTCCTGTGCCACAAGTTCGACAACGCGCTGTGCGGCGTCCGCTTCGACGAGCACGGTCTCGGTACGGCCATCAACGTCGGGCAGTTCCTGTCGACCGGCACGTTCTGGCAGACGGAGAAGTGCAAGGGCCCGCAGAAGGACAACCCGATCGGTGGGGCGTCGACGGAGGCCGAGGAGGACCTGCCGGCGGGCACCGAGGTGCCGGAGTACGACGAGAACGCGCAGTGCAACGTACGAGGGCTGACCGATCTCGGTGAGTACGCCGTGCAGGGCATGATGAAGCGCAAGATGATGCTCGAGATCGACCACATGAGCGTCAAGGCCACCGGCCAGGTGCTGGACATGTTCGAGGCCGCGTCCTACCCGGGCGTGCTGTCCTCGCACAGCTGGATGGACCTCAACTGGACGGAGCGGGTCTACTCGCTCGGCGGTTTCGTCGCCCAGTACATGCACGGCTCCGAGGAGTTCAGCGCGGAGGCGAAGCGCACGGACGCACTGCGGACGAAGTACGACGTGGGCTACGGCTACGGCACCGACTTCAACGGCATCGGTGACCACCCCGCCCCGCGCGGCGCGAACACCTCCAACCCGGTGAAGTACCCCTTCAAGAGCGCCGACGGCGGCTCGACGATCGACAGGCAGACCACGGGCCAGCGCACCTGGAACTACAACACCGACGGTGCCGCACACGTCGGCATGATCCCGGACTGGATCGAGGACATCAGGCTCGTCGGCGGTCAGGGCGTGGTGGACGACCTCTTCAAGGGCGCCGAGTCCTACCTGGGCACCTGGGGTGCCTCCGAGGCCCACCAGGCGGGTGTGAACCTCGCCAAGGGCGTTCCGGCGACGGCCAGTTCGTCCGAGTCGAACCCCGTCACCAGCTACCAGCCCGGCCGGGCGGTGGACGGCGACGGCGGCACCCGCTGGGCGAGCGACTGGAGCGACAGCCAGTGGCTGAAGCTGGACCTCGGCTCCTCGCGCGTGATCAAGAAGGTCACGCTGGACTGGGAGCGGGCCTACGGCAAGGCGTACCGGATCGACGTCTCGACGGACGGCTCGACCTGGAGGACCGTGTGGTCCACGACCTCCGGTGACGGCGGTCTGGACACGGCCACGTTCTCCCCGGTGTCGGCCCGATATGTTCGAATGCTGGGGACCGACCGCGGCACGGACTGGGGTTACTCCCTCTACGAGGTCGGCGTCCACAGCGGCTGACCGCACACCACGGGGGAAAGAGGGGCTCATATGGCACGCCTGCCGTCGGCCGAGCGGCGCAGACAGCTCACCGAGGCCGCGATCCGCGCGATGACCCGGGACGGCGTCCCCAGGACGACGACCCGGTCCATCGCGGCCGAGGCGGGCGTGTCACTGAGCGTCTTCCACTACTGCTTCGAGTCGAAGCAGGAACTGATCGAGTCCGTGATCACCACCATCACCGGGCACTACGTCACCCTCGTACGGGAGGCGATCCGGCCCCGGGACACGCTCAGGGAGACCGTCCGGGCCGGTTTCCAGGCCTACTGGGACCATGTCTCCGCCCACCCGGGCGAACACATGCTGACCTACGAGCTCACCCAGTACGCCCTGCGCGAGCCCGGCTTCGAACACCTGGCCCGGCGGCAGTACGAGATGTACCAGGACACCTACGCCGACCTCATCGAACAGTTGCGGCGGTCGACGGGCTTCGAACTGACCGTGCCCGTCCCGGTCCTGGCCCGCTACCTGGCCGCCATGACCGACGGTCTCACCCTGAACTTCCTGGTCCTCGGCGACGACGCGGCCTGGACGAGCATCCTCGACACGATCACCGACCATGTGGCCGGCATGGTGCGCGACGAGGTCCGTCCGTAGGGCCGTCGCGGCCGTCCGGGTCGTCCGGGCCGTCAGCGCGCGGACGCCGCGATCAGTTGGTCCAGGAGGGCTATCAGGACGTCGCGGCACGAGGTGCGTTCGCGGGCGTCGAAGAGGAGGACCGGGGTGTTCTCGGGGAGGGCCAGGGACTCGCGGATGTCGTCGGGCTCGTAGGGGTGTTCGCCGTAGAAGCCGTTGACGCCGATGACGAAGGGGATCTTGCGGCGTTCGAAGAAGTCGATGGCGGCGAAGCTGGACTCGGGGCGGCGTACGTCGACGAGGACGACCGCGCCGAGGGCGCCGATCGCGAGGTCGTTCCACATGAACCAGAACCGCTGCTGTCCGGGCGTACCGAACAGATAGAGCACGAGGTCCTGGCCGATGCTGATCCGGCCGAAGTCGAGGGCCACCGTGGTGGCCTTCTTCTCGGGGATGCCGTCGAGGTCGTCGACCCCCAGCCCGGCGGTGGTGAGGGGTTCCTCCGTGCGCAGCGGGACGATCTCGCTGACCGACCCGACCATGGTGGTCTTCCCGACGCCGAATCCGCCGGCGATGAGGATCTTCACCGTGTCGGGTGCCGCGATGCCCTGTGCGGTGTGGTCAGAGCCGGCCAAGGCCGTCCCTCACTTTCTTCAGCAGGTCCAGGTCGGGGGCGCGGGCGATCAGCCGTGGCTGGCGGACGCTGATGCGGCCCGCCTCCAGCAGGTCGCAGAGCATGATGGCGACCACGCTGACCGGGAGGTCGAGCTTGCTGGCCAGCTCCGCCACCACGATCGGCTTCGCGCACAGCTTGACGATCCGCGCGTGCTCCGGCTGCGGCCGGGCGCCCCCGGCCGGCTGCGGGTCCACGGCCGTCACCATGGTGATGAGGGTGAAGTCGCCACGGGCGGGCCGGGTCCGGCCGCCCGTCAGGGTGAACGGGCGAACCAGCCGGCCCGCCGCGTCGCCTCCGTTCACCTCACTCGCCGCTGTCGGCCGCGACGACACCGGCGCGTGGGGCCGCGCTGAGGTGCTCGCCGATCTTCTTCACCAGCATGTTCATCTGGTAGGCGACCACGCCGACGTCGGCGCCCTGCCGGGTGAGCACGGCGAGGTTGGCGCCGGGTCCGGCGTTGGTGAGGATGAGGAAGGCGTTGCCCATCTCGATGAGCAGCTGGCGGACGGGCCCGCCGCGGAAGTCCATGCTGACGCCCTTGCTGAGGCTCATCAGGCCGGACGCGGTCGCCGCCAGCCGCTCGGCGTCGTCGCGCAGGAACGCGGTGGACTTGCTGACGACCAGTCCGTCCTCGGAGAGCACGACGGCGTGGTCGACCTCGGCGACCCGGTCCACCAGTCCGGTGAGCAGCTGGTCGAGCTGGCTGTGGGTGGCGGGGATGGGGCGTGTCATCTGTGTGTCCTTCAATGAGCGGTCTGCGAGGGAGGGAGTCGTGGGGACGTCAGGTGCCGGAGGCGGGGACTCGGTCTCCTGGGTCTTCGGATGGGGTTTCCTCCCCTGGTGCGTGATCGGGTTCCGCGTCGTCGTCACGGGCCTGGAGCGTTCCGCGCTGGAACCCGGCGAGCGAGGAGGCGGCCCGCTCGGCGGTGAAGTCGTCGGCGTCGCCGTCGGGGTAGAGCCCCGCCTCCTCCTCCTTCAGCTCCGCCGCCAGACTGGTCTGCGGGATCCGGCGGGGCAACGGCATCAGTCCGCCCTTCTTCCCGGCCTGGGACGTCCCGGCCCGGGACTTCCCGGTCTTGGACCCCCCGGCGCGGGGCTCCCCGGTCTGGGACTTCCCGGCCTGAACATCACCGGCGGGGGCCGGCCGTGTCCCGTTCGCGCCCTCGACGGTGTCGGCTGCCCGCGCGTGCGCGGCGGACCGTTCCTCCGGCGTACGGTCCGCGTCCTGCCGTACGGCTTCGGGCCGGGGCTCCGCCGCGGCGGCGGCCACCCGGGCCGCCACCAGCGAGGTACGGGACGGCGGTTCGACCGGCTCGGTGCCGTCCTCGTCGGGGACCGGGGCCTCGCGCACCACGATCTCGTCCGGGATCAGCACGATCGCGGTGGTGCCGCCGTACGGCGACGCGCGCAGGGTGACGGTGATGCCGTGCCGGTTGGCGAGCCGGGCGATGACGAACATGCCGAGCCGGAGGTCGTCGGCGAGCGCGACCACGTCGAACTGCGGGGGCACGGCCAGCTGCGCGTTGAACGCGGCGTAGTCGTCCTCGGACATGCCGAGCCCGCGGTCCTCCACTTCGAGGGCGAGGCCCTTGGCGACGATCGCGGCGCGGACGCTCACCGGGCTGGGCGCTGGCGAGTACGAGGTGGCGTTGTCGATGAGTTCGGCGAGGAGGTGGATGACGTCGGCCACGGCGGGCGGGGCGATCCACACCTCGTCGTCGGTGTGCACCTCCACCCGCTGGTACTGGGCGACCTCGCCGACGGCGCTGCGCAGGATGTCGATCAGCGCGACCGGTTCGGTCCAGCTGCGGCCGGGCCGCTCGCCGCTGATGATGACCAGGTTCTCCTCGTAGCGGCGCAACTGGCTCGCCGTGGAGTCCAGTTCGTACAGTCCCTTGAGGATCTCCGGGTCCTGGTGCTGGCGCTCCAGCTTGTCGAGCTTGGTGAGCTGGAGGTTGACCAGGTTCTGGCTCTGCCGGGCGATGCCGAGGATGACGCGCTGGAAACCGCGCCGGGTGTCGGCGAGTTCGACGGCGGTGTGCACGGCGGTGCGCTGGGCGGCGTTGAACGCCTTGGCGACCTGGCCGAGTTCGTCGGTGCCGTAGTCGAGCGGCGCCGCGGCCTCGTCCACGTCGACCTTCTCGCCCCGGTCGAGGCGGGCGACGACGTCGGGCAGCCGGTGCTCGGCGAGGCTGAGGGTGGCCGTGCGCAGGCCGGTGAGCCGCCGGGACAGGGAGCGGGTGATGCGCCAGGACATCACGACGCACACCAGCAGCGCGGCGAGCCCGCCGGCGCTCAGTGAACCGGCCGTGATCAGCAGCTCGCGGGCTTCCTCGCCGCTGCGGTCCAGCAGGGTCCGGGTCTCCGCGCGGATGAGCTGCTCGTACTGGGTGGACAGCCGCGTCATCGCGGCGTCCCACTTGGCCTGGGCCTGCGGCAGTCTGGTTCTGCGCGACTGGCCGGTGCCCGTCGTGTGGGCCGAGAGGACCTGGTCCTCCACGGCCTGCAACGTCTGCCAGTCCTTGCCCTGGACGATCCGTTCGATCTTGGTCTTCACCTCGCCCTCCACCGTGTGGATGAGCTGGTCGTCGACGAGCCAGCGCCGGGCGCTGACCACCTGGGCGAAGCGGCTGCGACTCGCCTCGTCGAGTTCGCCCGAGGGCCAGTTGAGCGTGAGGATCGCGTCGCCCTGGGAGACGAGTTCCGCGGCCTGTTCGAGGGTGACGAGCGGCCCGGCCTGCGAGGTGAGGTCGCCGTCGTCGACCTGGGAGAGCGCCTGGAAGGCGTGGATCTGGTCGTCGATGATGTCGGTGTACTGGTCGAGGATCTGCTCGGGGGTGATGTCGGTGGGGCTGTCCACCTGGTCCCGGTAGTACTCCAGGCTGCCGGAGCCGGCCATCACCGAGTACAGCCGGTCGCCGATGCGGTCGGGGGCGTCCTCGATGGCGCCCGCGCGTGCGGCGAGCTTCGCGACCGCCTTGTCGGTCTGCCGGCGCTGCTGCTCCAGAGCGGCCATGGAGCTGCCCGGGGCCGCCATGTAGGCGGCCGACAGGGCGCGTTCGCGCTGGAGTGCGAGGGTCGCGTCGGTTCCCATGGCGCCGGTGGACTTGCTCAGTCCGGTCTGCGTCCGCAGCCGCAGGCCCTCCGAGAACATCTGGGTCGTCGTCACACCCCAGCTCGCGGCCAGCGTGACGCTGGGGATCAGAGCCAGGAGGATCAGCGAGAGACGTATGGAGCCGAGACGGCGCCGGGCGCCGGACCGTGGGGGCATCGTCGTCCTTGGGCGGTTGGCGGGAGCGGAAGGGATCGGGAGCGGGGCGACAGGGGTCCGGGGAGGGTGGGTGGACACCTGTCAGTGCGGCGCACAGGGGATGCGCAGGATGTTATCCGCACAAGTGAACGCACGTCGCAGGGGTGGCCGGAAGTTTGGGGTCGCCGTTACACGACCGTTCCGGATGCTTGGGTTCTGGGGCGCGGTCATGTCCGAACGGACGGTTCCGTTTGCCGGTGTCAACGGGTGCCGTTCGCCGCGAACTCGGCTATTCCCGCGATGTTCCTCTTGGTGACGAACGCCGGACCGGTGAGCACGGGCTCGACTCCGCCGCCGCTGATGTTGCCGTTGGTCCGGTGGAGCCAGAGGCCGTCGACCGCGAGATAGCCCTGGAGATAGGGCTGCTGGTCCACCGCGAACTGGACGTCACCGTCCTTCACCGCCTCGACCAGGTCCTCGTTGAGGTCGAAGGTGGCGACCTGGGCCTTGCTGCCGGCGTCGTCCACGGAGTCCACGGCGGCGAGCGCGAACTGGGCGCCGAGGGTGACGACCTCGTCGATGGTGGGGTCCTGGCGGAGCCTCGTGGCGATCGAGTCGGTCACCGAGTCCAGGTCGGTGCCGTCGACGTAGAGATTGTCGGTCTGTCCGGCGAAGGTCTTGCGCACACCGGCGCAGCGGGCCTCCACGGCGACGTTGCCGCGTTCGTGGATGACGCACAGGGCGTGCTTGGCCGCGCGGGCGTCGAGTTCGTTGCCGAGCGCCCGGCCGGCGACGCTCTCGTCCTGGCCGTAGAAGGCCAGCAGCCCCTGGGCCTGCCAGGCGTCGATACCGGAGTTGAGACCCACCACCGGTATCCCGGCCGCGCGGGCCTCGGCGACCGCGCCGCGCATCGCCTGCGGCTTGGCGAGGGTCACCGCGATGCCGTCGACCTTTTCGGCGATCGCGTCCCGCACCAGCTTCGCCTGTCCGGCGCCGTCAGGGTCGCTGACGACGGTCAGCTCGACGCCGTCCTTCGCCGCCGCGACCTCCGCGCCCTTGCGGACCAGGTCCCAGAAGGCGTCCCCCTCGGCGCCGTGCGTGATCAGCGCGATCTTCATTCCCCCGGAGGGCCCCGACGCGTCCTTGTCCGAATCGGCCTGCGATCCGCCGGACAGCGAGCAGCCGGTGACGGTCAGACAGAGGGCGGCGGCGAGCGCGAACTGGGCGCCGAGGGTGACGACCTCGTCGATGGTGGGGTCCTGGCGGAGCCTCGTGGCGATCGAGTCGGTCACCGAGTCCAGGT
>NZ_JARGEE010000167.1:0-18713 GCF_033794485.1 Streptomyces sp. MB09-02B | reverse complement strand
GTGCAGCCCGACCCACTTGATGGAGTCGAAGCCGATGCCGTCCCAGGTGGTGAAGGCCAGCAGGATCGACGCCAGGGCCGTCACCCAGACGAGGGCGACATGCAGGATCGTCGGCAGACCCGCCATCAGACCCAGCGTGAGCCTGTCCCGGCGGGTGAGCAGCCGCCGGTGGCCCTGGGGCACCTTGGTGGCGGTCGTGGAGGTCTTTGCGGCAGGGCCGGAGCCCGGAGGCGGCGTGGCCGCCTCCGGGCTCTCGGTGGGGGTGGTCGTCATGTCAGGAGGTCATCCAGTCGTGAGGACGGTCGATCGTCAGGACGGTCGGCGTCAGGACGCGAAGATCGTCTTCTTCTGCCGCTCGATGGACGAGAGCACGCTGTCGACGCCCTTGGGGTCGCGGATGAACTTCTGCAGCGCCGGCTGCATCACCGTGGAGGTGAAGTCGGGGCGGCTGTCGCGGTCCATGAACTGGGTGAGGCTCTTGGCGCCCGAGATCATCTCGTACGCCTTCTTCTGCAGCGGCGAGTACGAGGAGGTGTCGGCCTTGGTGGAGGCGGCCACCACGTTCGGGTCGGCCTTGAGGTAGATCTGCTCCGCCTCGGGGGTGCCGAGGAACTCCATGAGCTTGACGGCGCCGGACTTGTTCTTCGGGGCCTTGCTCATCATGAAGCCGTCGGTCGGCGCCTCGACGGTGTCCTGCCCGTACGCCGGGTCGATCTCCGGGAAGGCGAAGAAGTCCAGGTCGTCCAGGTCGGCCTTGTTGGTGAACTGCTGGCCCACGAAGGTGCCCAGCAGGTACATGCCCGCCTTCTTCGACGCGAGGGTCTGCGCCGCGTCCTGCCAGGTGCGGCCCACGGCGCCCTCCTGGTGGTACGGCAGCAGCTCGGTCCACAGGTCGAAGACCTTGCGCACCTTGGCGTCCGTCCACGACGCCTTGCCCGCCATCAGCTCGACGTGGAAGTCGTAGCCGTTGGTACGGAAGTTGAGCTGGTCGAAGGTGCCCATCGCCGGCCAGGCGTCCTTGTCGCCGAAGGCGATCGGGACGAGCTTGTCCTTCTGCATCTGCTTGCACAGGGCGATCAGCTGGTCCCACGTGGTGGGAACCTCGTAGCCCTTCTCCTGGAAGACGCTCTTGCGGTAGAAGAGCGCCCAGGGGTACGTGTACAGCGGCACGAAGTAGGACTTGCCGTCCTCGCCCTGGCTGAGCTTCTTCATCGCGTCGGGGAAGTTCCCGCCGATCTTGTCCCACACGTCGTCGATCGAAGTGGCGAGGCCCTTGGCCGCGAAGAACTGCATGCGGTAGCCGGCGAACCAGTGGAACACGTCGTCCGGGGTGCCCTGGAGGTAGGAGTTGATCTGCTCCTGGAACGTGTTGTGGTCCTTGGTGTTCACGTCGACCGTGATCCCGGAGTCCTTCTTGAAGGCCGCGTAGATCTCGGCGAACGCCTTCTTCGGCACCGCGTCCGACGCGTTCGACCCGACGCTGACGGTCTTCGGGTCAGCAGCCGTACCGCTGCCGCCGCAGGCACTGAGCAGGGGAACTCCAGCGCCGAGCGCCGCCGCCCCGCCTATGCCGCGCAGCAGGGTGCGGCGGCTCGTGCCGGGGACGGAGAGACCGGAAGGTGTGAGATGCATGTACGGCTCCCTGGGGGACAGGTGGTTCGGTCTCAATGGCCCTCGCCGGCTACTGATCGAAAACAATCAGAAACCAACTCGACCGAACACGGTGGCCGCCATAACAGCTCCATGTCATGTCATGAGTCAAGACTTCTTGTCCCCCTTTGTTGAAACGTAATCCCTGGTTGTCGAAACGTGACCGTCACACACGTGAGCCACATCACTCACTGACATGCACCCACATACGGACACAGCGCCCGCACGAGCGGCCCCTCAGGCGATCGCACAAGCCCGATCACGACGAGACGCGTGACTGTCCTCGGGCGGAGAGGGCCCTGGTGAGTTTGCGTCGGCGTACGGACGCGCCCCGGTGTCCCTTCCGCCCCGCCGCCCCGCCGTCCCGCGCGCCGGCCCCGTTCGACTGGATCCAGATCCGCACCTCGGTCCCGCCCAGCACCGAGGACCCGATACGCACATCGCCGCCGGTCGACTCGGCGAGGCGGCGCACGATGTCGAGGCCCAGACCGGTCGAGCCGTCGCTGCCGGAGCCCCGGCCCCGCGCCATCGCGGCCTTCGGATCGGCGATGCCCGGACCGGCGTCGGAGACGAGAACGATCACCGCGTCCTCGCCGTTGTGAACGTCGACCGCGAACGCCGTACCCTCCGCCGTGTGCCGGAAGACATTGCCGAGCAGGGCGTCCAGCGCGGCGGCCAGGTCCGCCCGGGCCACGGGTATGCGGACCGGGCGCTCGACGCCGGCCACCCGCCACTTGCGGCCCTCGTCCTCGGCGAGCGCCGACCAGAACGCCATCCGCTCCCGGACCACCTCGGCCGCGTCGCACCCGGCGCCGGGCCCGGCCGCCGCCGTCCGCGGCTTGGCCTCCCGCGCCGTACGGATGATCGTGTCGACCTCCCGCTCCAGCTGCTCGACCGCCGCCCTCGTCTGCTCGGCCGCCGGTCCGTCGCCGAGGGAGGCCGCGTTGAGCCGCAGCACCGTCAGCGGGGTGCGCAGCCGGTGCGACAGGTCCGCCGCCAGCTCGCGCTCGTTCGCCAGCAGCTGGACCACCTGGTCCGCCATCGCGTTGAACGCCACCGCCGCCAGCCGCAGCTCCTTCGGCCCCTTCTCCGGCACCCGCGCGCCCAGCTGCCCCTCCCCCAGTTCGTGCGCGCTCTCGACCAGCCGCCGCGCGGGCCGGACCATCCGCACGCCGAGCCGGTCGGCCACGGCGACCGAGCCGACGACCAGCAGCACGCCCACCCCGGCGAGCACCGCCCACGCCGTGGCGACCCCGTTGCTCACCTCCGACTCGGGCACGTACACCTCGACGACCGCTACCTCGCCGGAGCTGAGCGCGGTGGGCTGCAGCAGCGTGGACCCGCCCGGCGCCCCGGTGGTGGAGGCACGGCCCAGCTTCCGCACGGTCGCGATGTCCTCGTCGGAGGCCCGCTGCCGGCCCAGGTCGAGCGCGGCGGCCCCCGCGCCGTCCGCCGGTATGTGCACCGCCATCCCGTCGTCCGACCCGGCTGAGGCGACGACCCGCTCCAACTGCTCCCGGTCGGTGGTGATGGAGAGCGCCGGGGCGATCGCGGCGGCCTCCCGCTCGGCGCGGGAGAAGGCCCGGTCCCGCGCCATCTCCTTGATGACCAGCCCCAGGGGCACCGCGAAGGCCACGACGACCATCGCCGTCACCGCCAGGCACACCTTGACCAGCGCCCACCTCATGGCCGCACCACCCCGCGCGTCCCGACCGGCGCCCGCCTCATGGCCGCGCCCCCGCCCCTGGCGGCTCCAGTTTCACGCCGACGCCCCGCAGCGTGTGCAGATAGCGGGGCCGGGCCGCCGTCTCCCCCAACTTCCGGCGCAGCCAGGACAGATGTACGTCGATGGTCTGGTCGTCGCCGTACGACTGCTGCCACACCTGCGCCAGCAGCTCCTTGCGCGCGACGACGACACCGGGCCGGCCGGCGAGGAACGCGAGCAGGTCGAACTCGCGCCGGGTGAGGTCGAGTCGTACGCCGTCCAGCTCGGCCTGGCGGCGCAGCGGATCGATCGCGAGCCCGCCGACCCGGATCACCGTGGACGGTGGCACCTCGCCGGCCAGGACCCGGGAGCGGCGCAGCACGGCCGCCATCCGGGCGGACAGGTGCTCGACCGAGAACGGCTTGGTCAGGTAGTCGTCCGCGCCCGCGTTCAGCAGGCGGACGATCTCCGACTCGTCGTCCCGCGCGGTCGCGACGATCACGGGGACGTCCGTGATGCCGCGCAGCATCTTCAGCGCCTCCGAGCCGTCGAGGTCGGGCAGCCCGAGATCGAGGATGACCACGTCGAAGCGGACGTGCGCGACCTCGCGCAGCGCCTCCAGTGCCGTACCGACGCTGCGCACGGTGTGGGCGGCGTCCGTCAGATGCCTGATCAGCGCCGAGCGTACGAACTGGTCGTCCTCGACCACGAGCACACTTGCCATGCGCCGCACCGTACGCCAAACGGGAGAGGCCGGTCGGGGCCTGTGGATAACTCACGCGACCACGGCACAGCCACGACACCACCGGGGCTCGTGGGGCAGTATGGCCGCGATGCGCAGAGGACTGCTACACGTACTGGCCTGGCTGCTCGCCACGGGCGCGGCGGTCACGCTGACGTGGTGGGGCGTCCACACGGTGATGGCCGGCACCGCCTACGACCCGCCCCGCGCCCTGCCCATCACGGCCGCCGACACCCAGGACCGGGGCGCGCCCGCGCCGAACACGCCCACCGCGCTCCCGGAACCGTCACGGAGCGCCGGTGAACAGAAGGGCGGGGGAGAGGACAACGGCGAGGACGGCGACGGCAAGAAGCCGTCCCCCACCGCGTCCGCACCGTCCAAGTCCGCGAAGCCCGGCCCCCGTCCGGGTACGGGCGCCCCGGCCGACCCGGGTGAGGTCAAGGCCTACGACACCGAGGGCGGCCGGGTGGTCTTCTCGCTCGGCGAGGAGGACGCGACCCTCGTCTCGGCGACGCCCGGCTCGGGTTGGTCGATGCAGGTGTGGAAGACCGAGACGTGGATCCGGGTCGACTTCGCCGCCGGTGCGGACCGGGTGTCGGTGTTCTGCACCTGGCACGACAGCGCGCCCCGGGTGGACGTCCAGAACTTCTGAGGCCCGTCGCAGCGGTGGCTCAGCGGAACACCGACGACGGCGGCGGCGGTGAGGCGGTCGCCTCCGCGTCCGTCACCGGCACCGCCCCACCCGTGAAGTCGGTGAGGGCGCGACCGTGTTCGACCCGGCCGGGGTGTGGGTCGGAGGCGGCGCGGCGGGTCAGTTCGGCGATCGGGAGCGGTCGGTCGGAGGCGACGAGCACCGCGTTGCCGAATCGTTTGCCCCGCAGCACGGTCGGGTCGGCGACCAGCGCCAGTTCGGGGAAGACGACGGCCGCGGTGGCGATCTGCGCGCGCAGATGGGCCAGCGGCGGGCCGTCGGCGAGGTTGGCGGCGTAGCAGCCTCCGGGCTTCACCACCCGCCGTACGTCCGCGAGGAACTCCGTCGACGTCAGGTGCGCCGGGGTGCGCGCCGCGCTGAACACGTCCGCGATCACCAGGTCCGCCCACCCCTCGGGTATCTTCGCGAGCCCCTCGCGCGCGTCCGTCGACCGCACCCGTATCCGCGCGTTCGGATCCAACGGCAGCTCCCGCCGGACGAGTTGGACGAGGGCCGCGTCGCGCTCGACGACCTGCTGGGTGGAGCGGGGGCGGGTGGCGGCGACGTACCGGGCGAGGGTGAAGGCGCCTCCGCCGAGGTGCACGGCGTGCACGGGCCGTCCGGCCGGGGCGACCAGATCGATCACATGCCCGAGCCGCCGCTGGTACTCGAAGGACAGATACGCCGGATCGTCGAGATCGACGTGCGACTGCGGCGCCCCGTCGACCAGCAGCGTCCAGGCCCGGGCCCGCTCCCGATCGGGAAGCAGCTCAGCGAGCCCCCCGTCGACCTCCTCGACCACGGCGTCGGCATCCTGCCCACGCCGCCCGCGCCCCTTCTTCGACCTGCCCATGAACCCATTATCGGACGCGGGACACCCTGTGCGCGCCGGGCTCCTGGAGCGCCCCTTCAGGGGCGCGGGGCTGTGTCACTGTGCGGCTCCGCCGCGTGGGCGCGACAAGCCACGACGAACCCGCACCCGCCGACACCCGGAAGCCCTACGCCGAGGCCGCGCACCTCAACGGCAGTTGTCCGCCGCCTCGATCAACCGCGCCGCCTCGCCCAGCGCAGCGCGCAGCACCGTCGGATCCGTCGCGAGGTCCGCCTCCCCCGGCGGCAACAGCCAGCCCGCCCCCTCCGGAGGCGCCAGCACCGCGCCCCGCCCGTCGCTCTGCGTGCACGTGCTCCCCGGTACGTCCCACGCGTCCGCCGTACCGGGCGGCACCAGGAACCCGAGCGTGTCGCACGTGTCGTCGTGCAGCACGGGACCGACCGTCATGACGGGCCCGACCACGTCGAGGGCGCCCCTACGGAGGATGTCGACGGCCTCCAGCCCCTGCCGCGCGGGCACGGTCACCAGGTCGCAATCGGAACGGGCTTCGAGGTGCTTCATCGGGGCCTCCCACGCCTACCAGCGCCCTGCCCAACGCGCCGCCCTGTCAACGGCTACGGCGAAACTGCGCCGCAAAGGATGGCAGTTCATGGCAGATCCAGGATGAGATATCCGGTTTGTAGCCAAACCTCGCGTGGGGGTCCCGATGGGGCGGGTACGTTCTTGCCCCGCCGGACACAGCGGAACCAACCGTGCACCACGCATACAAGTCCTACTGAATCCGGCATGGTTCGACGGTTCGCGAGAGAGGGCCCGGCCATGGCGTCGTCATCGGTGACCTCGTCCCAGTCCCCCCGTCCCCAACGGCCGAATCTCGTCTTCAGGCAGCTGCGCGGGCAGCGTTCGCCGGGCGAGTTCGCCGCCGCGGTACGGCGGGCCGCGCGTGAGATCGGCGAGCGGGTGAGCTGTGACGCGCGGTACGTCGGACGGGTCGAGGCGGGCGAGATCCGCTGCCCCAACTACGCGTACGAACGGGTGTTCCTGCACATGTTTCCCGGCCGAACGCTGACCGACCTGGGTTTCGCGCCCCGCGCGGAGGTACGCGGTCGGGGGGCGCGCCCCACCGACGAGGCGCCCTCTCCTCGCAACAAGAGCCGCTCGCACTCCTCATACGGAACGGGGGGTGAGACGGAAGGGGCGTACGAGCCGTATGACACGCAAGAGATGTACGACATGCAGGACCCGCGGGGCGACACGGGCTATGTGCGCGGCCGGCGGGGCACGCAGCAGGCGTACCAGAACGACGAGGAGAGCGACGTGCAGCGTCGCGCGTTCATGACCGGAGGTACCGCCGCGATGGCGGCCGCCTCCTTCGGCCCCTTCACCCTCGGGGGCGCGGCCTCGGCCGCGACCCGGCCCGTGCACCGGGCGGGCACGGGGGAGGCGGGGGCCCTCGAAGCGGCCGTGCGCAAGATCCGGCTGCTCGACGACCGGCACGGGGCGGACGGGCTGTACCGCAGGGCCTCGGCGCCGCTGCGGGCCGCGTACGCGCTGCTCGACGCGGGCACCACCCGGCAGACCACCACCGACCGGCTCTACGCGGGTGCGGGCGAACTCGCCATCTCCGTGGGCTGGCTGGCCCATGACTCGGGGCGGTTCGACGACGCCCGCTCGCACTACGCGGAGGCGCTCGCCACGGCCCGGATGTCCGGGGACCCGGGTCTCGAGGCGCACGCGTTCTGCAACACGGCGTTCCTGGCGCGCGACGCGGGCCGGCCGCGTGAGGCGGTGCGGGCCGCGCAGGCCGCGCAGCGGGTCGCCCGGCCGCTGGGCTCACCCCGGCTGATGTCCCTGCTGGCGCTGCGGGAGGCGGGCGGCTGGGCGGGGCTCGCCGACCGCACCGGGTGCGAGCAGGCGCTGGCCCGGGCGCACGCCCTGTTCGGGCGGGGGGCCACCGAGGCCGACCCGGAGTGGATGAGCTTCTACGGGGAGGCCGAGTTGGAGGGCCTGGAGGCGCAGTGCTGGTCGACGCTGGGCGACTGGCCCCGGGCGGCCCGGCACGCGCGCCGGGCGGCCGGTCTGCAGAACCCGCACTTCACCCGGAACATCGCGCTCTACACCGCCGAGCTCGCGGACGACCTCGCGCGCGGGGGGCGTCCCGACGAGGCGGCGGCCGCCGGTATGCGGGTCCTCGACCTCCTCGACGAGGTCCAGTCCTCCCGTGTCCAGCAGATGCTGGCCGGTACGGCACGGGTGCTGCTGCCGCACCGGCGGGCATCGGGGGTGTCGGCGTTCCTGGAACGCCATGCGGGGGTCGCGCGGACGGCCTGACCGCCGGTCCGGGCCGGGGCCCGAGTGCCCGGGCCTCAGCCCGCCAGGTGCCCCGTGTCGTTCCAGGACTCGATCGCCGGGTCGCCGTAGGCCCAGCCGAGGACCGACAGGGACGTCGGGTTGAGGCGGACGCGGGCGGCGAAGTCGAGGTCCAGGCCGAGCCAGCGCGCGGCTATGGAGCGCAGGACGTGGCCGTGGGCGAAGACGAGCACGTCGCGCTCGGCGGACCGCGCCCACGCGACCACCTCGTCCGCGCGCGCGGAGAGCTGCTGGAGGGTCTCCCCCTCGGGGACGCCGTCGCGCCACATCAGCCAGCCCGGCCGGAAGGCCTGGATCTCGGCGGGGGTGAGCCCCTCGTACGCCCCGTAGTCCACCTCCATCAGCGTGTCCCACTCGGTGGCGCGGTCGCCGAAGCCGGCCAGATCGCAGGTCTCACGCGCGCGGGACAGGGGACTCGTACGGACGTCGACGCCGGGCAACCCCTCCAGGGGCGCCCGGTGCAGACGCTCCCCGAGGAGCTTGGCGCCGCGCCGGCCCTCTTCGAGGAGCGGGATGTCCGTCCTGCCGGTGTGCTTCCCGAGCAGGGACCATTCCGTCTGTCCGTGCCGGGCCAGCAGGATGCGCGGTGCCATGAGCGACCTTTCCGGGGGACCCTCTGCGAGAAGGGAGAAATGGGAGGCGGATGCTTCCATCATCGCTCACGCTGTCGTGGGGCAACCCGACAGGCGATCCCAGCGTCTTGGACATCGTCTTGCTCAAGGGCCACACCAGCACCACACACAGATGAACATCGACGCATCGACACACACAGACGGGGGAGGACGTTCGGATGCCGCAGACCGAGGCGACCGAGGCACCGGTTACCAGAAGGACCGGTGCACCGGTTACCGAGGCGGCGCCGGGCACGCGGCTCCGCTGGTGGAGAGAGCTGCCGCTGATCCTGCTGGTGTACGGGGCGTACTCGGGGGGCCGCCTGCTGGCCCGCGGCGACACCTCCCACGCCGTCGAGCACGGTCTGGCGATCCTGCGGATCGAGAAGGCGTTCCTGCTCAACGCCGAGCATCCGCTGAACCGTCTGTTCACCCGTGAACCCTGGATCGGGATACCCGCCGACTTCTGGTACGCCTCGCTGCACTACCTGGTCACCCCCGCGCTCCTGGTGTGGCTCTTCAGGTCGCACGCCGTGCGCTACCGCGTGGCCCGCACCTGGCTGCTGACCTCCACCTTCATCGGCCTCATCGGCTTCACCCTGCTGCCCACGTGCCCGCCCCGGCTGCTGGACCCCTCCCACGGCTTCGTCGACACCATGGCCCAGTACAGCTCGTGGGGCTGGTGGGGCGGTGAGGCCAGCGCGCCCCGGGGCCTGGGCGGCATGACGAACCAGTACGCGGCCATGCCGAGCCTGCACGTCGGCTGGGCCCTGTGGTGCGGGGTGATCCTGTGGCGCTTCGGGGGCGGCTCACGGCTCGTGCGGACCGCGGCCGTCGCGTACCCGCTGATCACCACGATCGTCGTCATGGGCACCGCCAACCACTACTTCCTCGACGCGGTGGCGGGCGCCGCCGTGATGGGGGTGGGTCTGCTGGTGACCCCGGTGGTGCTGCGGCTCGCGGACCAGTGGCGGAGCTCGCTCGGCCTCGGCACGGTGGCCGCGAGCCGGTTCGGCGGCGACGGCCGACGGCCCGTGGCGGAGCCCGCGGTTCCCGCCACGGTCGCCTCTCGGGCCTCGATTTCCCCGATTGTCAGTGGTGAGTGCCAGACTTCCCCGGGTGAGCGAATTCCACGGCAGCGGATCACCGACCCCGAGCCGGGTGCCGCCCCCTCGCAGACAGGGGACGGCGCTCCGGCAGCGGCTCGCTGAGCTGCGCGGACCCGAGGTCCCACCCCAGGCTCTGGACGCGCGCGCCCTCGCCGCGCTCGCGGCCAACCCGGGCTGTGACCGCCGCGCGCTGCTGGACGGCGCGGGCGTGAACAAGGCGGTCCTGGCGGGTGCGCTCGGCTCGCCCTCCGCCTTCGGCCAGTCCCAGTTCGCCTTCATGCGGGGCAACGCCTTCGAGGCCCGCGTCAAGGCGGACGGCGGCGCCGAACTGCTGCGGCTGGTGCACGAGAGACTGGACCCCGGTGCCGAGCCGCCGGCCTCGGCGTCGGTCCCCGACCTCGCCGCCGTTGGCCCCGAGGGCCGCGCCGCCCGTACGGCCCTGGCGTTGCGCGAGGCCACGGCGGCCGGCGGCTGGACGCTGCTCGACCACCCCATGCTCGCGCTCGACGTCGCGGGCTCCCCCGCGTTCCTGGAGCCGGACGCGGTGGTGGTCCACCCCGACGGCACCTGGTCGGTCGTCGAGATCAAGTCCTTCCCGATGCTGGACGGTTCGGCGGACCCGGCGAAGGTGGGAGCCGCCGCCCGCCAGTCCGCGGTGTACGTGCTGGCGCTGGAGGAGGTCGCCGCCCGGCTCGGCGGCGAGGCCCGCGGCGGCGCCCCCGCGCCCGAGGTGCGCCACCGGGTGCTGCTGGTCTGCCCCAAGGACTTCACCAACCTCCCGACGGCCGCGGCGGTGGACATCCGCAAGCAACGGGCCGTCACCCGGCGCCAGTTGACGCGCCTGACCCGCATCGAGGAGATCGCGGACGAGCTCCCCGAGGGCACCTGTTTCGCCCCGGACCTCCCCCGGGAGCAGCTGACGACGTCCGTCGAGGCGCTCCCCGCGACCTACGCCCCCGAGTGCCTCGCCGCCTGCGAGCTGGCCTTCCACTGCCGGGCCCGCTCCCGTACGGAGGGCGCGGTGACGTCCCTGGGCCGGGCCGCACGCGCGGAGCTGGGCGGTCTCACGACCGTCGACGACGTCCTGGCGGCGGCCCACGGCCACGCCGGCGACCCGGACGACCCGGCCGTTGCCGCGCTGCGCAGAGCGGCGGAGCTGAGGGCCGAAGCGCTGGGGGCCGCCGGGCTCGGGACCGCCGGGCTCGGCACCGCCGGCGCGCCCCCGGCGGCGGCCACCCTTCCCGGCCAGGCGCCGGAGGGGGTTCCGTGTCGCTGATCGCCACCCTCGCTCGTCTCGAGGCCGTCAGCTCGGGCCGGGCCCAGCCCGCCGCCACCGTCCTGCACCGGCATCTCTCCGCCCACCCCCTCGTCCTCGTGCCGCTCACGACCGCCGGTGAGGCCGGGGCCCCGCTCGGCGCGCTCGTCGGCACCGACCGGGACGCGCCCCGGCTGCTGGTGGTGCCCCAGCCCCGCGACCGTGACCTGCGCTTCGCGTTCCTGGTCGAGCTGGCGGACATCGTCCTGCCGTACGTGGACTCCTACGCGGACGTGGTGGAGGCGGCCGAGCGGAACGAGACCGACCCGGAGACCGGCAAACGCGTCAAGGTCGAGGTCGAACTGTGCGCGGACGCCCCGCAGTTGATCCTGCCGAGCCGGACGGGCATCGACTTCGTACGGCTCCTCGGGCGCTCCATGCGGTTCCGGCGCACCGCCGAGCAGGACCCGGAGGCGCCCCATCCGGCGCCGCCTCGCGTGCCGTTGCTGGGGCGGTGGCTCACGCACTTCGGGGAGCGGGCGCGGGTGCCGGGGTCCTCGCTGCTGCTCGCGCTCACCGACCTGCTGTCGCGGCACTGGGCCACCGGCCAGTCCGGGGTGGAGGACCAGCACCTGGCCTCGCTGCTGGCCTGGATCGACCCGCCGGAGGGCGAGTCGGGCGAGGCGGCGGCGCGGCGGGCCGAGCTGGCGCGGGACGCCGAGGGCCAGTTGCTGTGGCCACCCGCCGGGCCCGCGACCGACCCGGCGTTCGACAACAAGCTGCTGGCCCCGGCCATCGAGCGGTACGACCGGGCGCGGCTCGCGCTGGCCGCCGCCGAGGACGGCCTGGAGGCCGACGACCGGCTGGGGGCGCTGACCGCCGCCGAGCGGGAGATCCGCGCCCTGGTGGAGAGCCGCACCCGGCCCACCTGGGACGCGGTCTGGCACGGCCTGGATCTGCTGCGCGCCCTGCCGGAGGGTGCCCACGCGGCCGACCGGTGGACCCGCGACCGCTGGTCCTTCACCGGCCACCGGGACCGGATCGTCGCCGGGGAGCCCCCGCAGCCCCGTATCGACGACGCGGTCACCGCGGCGAACAAGCTGGCCGCGCGCGAGCGTGAACAGGCCCGTCTCGACGCCCAGGAGGCCCTGGACGACCCCCTCGTGATGGCCGGGCGGCGGCTGTCCGGTGAGGCGTTCGCCGGTGAGGTCGTGGACGTGGTGATGGCGTACAGCGAGGGCAAGCGGCCGAGCCCCCGGCCCCTGGTCACCGTGGAGACGCGGGACCGGCCGCATCTCGGGGAGCGGGCGAAGGTGTACCGCTCGCTGGGCGGGAAGCCGCAGACGGCGGAGTTCGTGGGCCACGAGCCGGGCGACGCTGCCGACGGACGCGAGAGCCTGCTGGTGCTGCGGATCATGGACAAGATGGGGCGGGGCAAGGAGCCCGAGGTGGGGTCGGTCCCCGAGAAGGGAGACCTGCTCTGCTTCACCCTGTTCGAACACGACCAGCGGGGCGGGGCGAAGCTGCCGGACCCGGAGGAGACACCGTGGACGCACGGCGGGCCGCCGGGTGAGCCCGACGCCGTGCCGCTGCCGGACCCGGTGACCGAGGAGGACGTCCTGTGACCCCCACCGAGGCGGTGCTCGACCCCGGGGCGGCGGCGGGCCGTGCCACCGACGCGATCCTGCGCGACACGCTGCACGGCGACGCGCGCGGTGTCGTCGTCGACTCGCCGCCAGGCGCGGGCAAGTCGACGCTCGTCGTCCGCGCCGCGCTCGAACTCGCCTCGGCGGGACGCCCGTTGATGGTCATCGCGCAGACGAACGCACAGGTCGACGACCTGGTGATCCGGCTCGCGGAGAAGGACCCGGAGCTGCCGGTCGGCCGGCTGCACAGCAGCGACAGCGACCCGTACGACAAGGCGCTGGACGCGCTGCCGAACGTGCGGAAGTCGACGAAGGCCGCCGATCTGGCCGGGCTGGACGTGGTGATCTCCACGGCCGCGAAGTGGGCACACGTCAAGGGCGTCGAGCCGTGGCGGCACGCGATCGTCGACGAGGCGTACCAGATGCGGTCGGACGCGCTGCTGGCGGTCGCCGGGCTGTTCGAGCGGGCGCTGTTCGTGGGTGACCCGGGGCAGCTGGACCCGTTCGCGATCGTGGGCAGCGAGCAGTGGGCGGGGCTGTCGTACGACCCGTCGGCCTCGGCGGTGACGACGCTGCTGGCCCACAACCCCGAGCTGCCGCAGCACCGGCTGCCGGTGTCGTGGCGGCTCCCCGCGTCGGCGGCGCCGCTGGTCTCCGACGCCTTCTACCCCTTCACGCCCTTCCGCAGCGGCACGGACCACGGCGACCGGCGGCTCGGGTTCGCGGTGCCGTCGGACGGCTCCGGCCCGGACCGGGTCATCGACGAGGCCGCCGAGTCGGGGTGGGGCCTGCTGGAGCTGCCGGCCCGGCACACCCCACGGACCGACCCCGAGGCGGTACGGGCCGTCGCACTGGTCGTGCGGCGGCTCCTCGACCGGGGTGGGGCGGCGACCTCGGAGCGGTCCGAGGAGCCCGTGCCGCTGACCGCCGACCGGATCGCCGTCGGCACGGCGCATCGCGACCAGGCCGCCGCCGTGCGCTCCGCGCTGGCCGAGCTGGGGGTCGCGGATGTGGTCGTGGACACGGCGAACCGGCTGCAGGGCCGCGAGTACGACGTCACGGTCGTCCTCCATCCGCTCTCCGGGCGCCCCGACGCGACGGCGTTCCACCTGGAGACCGGGCGCCTGTGCGTCCTCGCCTCCCGGCACCGGCACGCCTGCGTCGTGGTGTGCCGGGCGGGCGTGACCGACCTGCTCGACGACCACCCGTCCACCGAGCCGGTCCAGCTGGGGGTGACCGTGAAGTTCCCGGACGGCTGGGAGGCGAACCACGCGGTGCTGGCGACGCTGGCGGAGCACCGGGTGGTGTGGGAGCCCTAGGAAGCGGGGTTGGGCCGGGGCCGGGCGGGGCATTTCGGGGGGCGTGGGTGTGTGCGGGGTGGTGTGCCGGGCGCCGGACGGGCCCGATGCCCACTTGCGCGGTCACGAGAGAATGGACGGTGGCCCTCCTCCGGGGACGCCCCCGGGGACCGGCCGACTGAACAGTCGTACGAGGAGGAGAAGACATGGCGGAGCCCACGTCGCGTCGGAACGAACCGCGGCTGCGGCCCGCACCCCTGCTCTTCGAGCCGGCGGAGGCGGCCGGCGACCCCGAGCACTTCTTCGATCTGGAGTCGATCGACGACCCGCGGGCACTGCTGTCGCGGGCGACGGAGTTGGCGCAGGCGTTCCGGGCGGCGGCGGACCGGGCGGTGGAGTTCCAGGCGATCGCCGCGGCCCAGCTCGCCGATCCCCGGCGCTTCGACCGGCTGACCCCGGCGGACATCGCCGAGCGGGCGGAGTGGACCGAGGACTACGCCAAGAAGATGGTGGAGTTCGGACGGGACCTGTCGCGGGGGCGGGACGTGAGCGGGCCGGAGTCCATCTGAGGGGCTGGGCTGGGCTGGCGCCGTGTCGCTCACCGGCGCTCGCCGGGTGCCACTGCGCCCACCGTGCCCCCCTAGCGGCACGACTGCCCGCAGCGGGATGACTCGGTCGGCATGAAACACCGTCTGGCATATGCCGGGTGGGCAAGATACCCCACTTGCTTATCTCGTGTACCAGTTTCCGGTAACTGCTCGGGGGCGGGTGGTCACGGGCGGTAGATCTAGACGCATGAGCGGTGGAGTGGGGACGGGCAGGTATCCGGAGGACGGGGTCGATGTCGCCGGGGTCACGGCGGAGGGGGCCGCTTGGCTCGCCTCGGCAGGAACGTATCCGCGAAGCACGCTGACGCTATGGGAGGAGAGACCGACCGCACCGGTGGTGCTGCCGTGCGGCTCCGTCTTCGACGTCGTCAGCGTGCCGGCGCTCTTCGGGCGGCGGATGCTCGACCGGTTATGGGCCGAGGGCCCCGGCTCCGGACCGGTCGCCGTCTACCGCGGGCGCGTGCTCCTGTTCGCCGCCCCCGGCACCGCCCAGCGGCTGCCCACCCTCCTGGAGTGGGAGGAGTGGGGCTCCCCCGGCCGCACCGGCGCGATCCCGCCCCTCCTCTGCCACGGCGCCGGCGACGCGGTCACCGTCCCGGCCGTACTGACCCCCGAGGACTCCCGCGGCACCGACGGTTCCGGGGCCCGCGACACCCCCGGTGTCACCCGCCTCGGCTCCCGCTGGCTCGTCGCCCCGGACACCCGGCGACCTTGGCTTCCGGGGCCCGAGGTACTGCTCTGGGCGGCGGTGCGGGCGGCCCGTTCGAGCACCTCCGCGACCGTGCGCGTATCGATTTTTCCTCCCGCCGATCAGGGTGCTAAGGTCTACGACGTCAGCAGGCGCCGCTAGCTCAGTTGGTTAGAGCAGCTGACTCTTAATCAGCGGGTCCGGGGTTCGAGTCCCTGGCGGCGCACGACACGGAAGAAGCCCCTCGCGGAAGCGAGGGGCTTCTTCCGTGCGCCGCTACGCCGGCCCGCCGACCCTCCTCACCCACCGCGCCCCTCACCGCCCCGTCGTGATCCGCACGGTCCACGCGCCGGACGCCGTACGCGCCTCCACGTCCACCCGCACGGACTCCCCCGGCACCGCGAAGCTCTCGCCCACGCGCACCGGCGCGTCCGCGAGGGGCGGGTAGACGGACTCCTCCCAGCAGGCCTCGGTGCGCGGGTGGGCGTCGAGGACCTCCATGGGGCCGCCGCCGGACTCGGCGCCGCTGCGGATGCGGTAGACGAGGACGCCCTGCGTGCAGACGGAGGCGTCGTTCCCGACCGCCCCCCGCGCCTCGATACCGAGCGCGCTGTCGGGACCCGTACGGACGACCGCCAGCTTCGTACCCCGGCCGGGGCCGAACCCACGCACCCCGGCCGCCACACCGGCTCCGGCTCCGGTTTCGCCAGCGTTGCCGGCAGCGCCGCCGGCACCGGCACCCGCACCCCCACCCTCGTTCTCGTGGCCACCAGTTGCCCGTCCTGGGGATACGCGTGCCACGTGCGCCAGTGCACCTGCCCCTCGTGACGCTGCGCCAGCATCGCCGTGAAGGCATACGGGCTGCCGGGGAAGACACCGGCCAGCCCATGGGGATGGTCGGAGACGAGCGCCAGGAGTTCCTGGGCCCGCCCCGCGAAGGACCCCGGCGACAGGACCTCGACCCGGGCCGCGAACTCGTACTCCCAATCACCCACACGTTTGGCCACCCCGAGCGGCAGCGGCATGCTCGATCCCGGGATGCACGCGACCGTCTCCGAACAGTGACTCCCCCGCTCCTCCTCCAGCAGTACCTGGTGGGACGCTCCGAGCAGCCGCAACTGCAGCTTCGCACCAGTGAGTTCGAGGTCGAGCGTGGCGAGCGCGGGCAGCGGCTCGCGCCCCAGGGCCCAGGCGAGGTCTGCCGCGCGCGTGTCGGTGTAGGCGGTGTTCAGGGTCGTGAGCATGGGTCGGCTCCGCAGCGACGCAAAGAGAAGAGGAGTGGGTCCGGCGCACCCCGGTCGGCGCCGGGATCTGAGGTCCGGTCAGCCAGGTCGGGTGAGGACGACGTCCCAGTCGGTCCGGTCAGCCAGGTCAGGCCTGCCGGGAGGGACGTCCGGGGGCTGCGTTGGCGATTTATAGGGAATCATGAACTGTGGCGTAACCACAGCGTTTTTACCCAACTTGACGTGCTTTCCATCCCCCCGAGGGCTGCCCAGCTCAACTGTTCAACCAGGCGTACGCCCCGTCGGCCGACGCGCTCCCCGCGCGCCCACCGAGCCGGGCGCGCGAACTCCGGGGAGCGCCTGCCGGACAACCGGGCCCACCCGGCGTACTCAGGCGTGAAGAGGCGCCACACCGGTGCGCCTGCCCCGTCCTGACGGAGCTACACACGCGAACGCCCGCCGGGAGGTTCGTCCCGGCGGGCGCTCGTGTCGTGGAGCTCGGCTGCCCCGTGTCAGCTGCCTCCACCGCATCCGCCCCCGCCGCCGCCTCCGCAGGAGGACCCGCCGCCGCAGGAGGAGCCGCTGCTGCTGCCGCACGAGGAACCGCTGCTGCTGCCGCAGGACGAGCCACCGCCGCCGGACGACGAACCGCGGTCGTCGTTCGACGAGGAGTGGGACGATCCCGAGTCGCCGACGGCCGCCGCCCCGATCACCCACCAGCTGTTGTCGGAGGCGCTGTTGTCAGCGCCGCTGTCGCCGCGGCTGCTGCGGTACGCGCTGCCGCCCCGGCCGGACGACTGGCGGCGTCGTGCCGCCGTGCGTGCCGCGTTCGCCCTGCCGCGGTTGACGGCCACGACGACCACCGTCACCACACAGACCACCACCAGGATGATGCCGATCACCGCGATCGCGTTCATGGCGTCACCCCTCCCCTCTTGTCCTGAGTCCCCCGAAGCGACCCCCCGTGGGCGCCTCGTTCATGTGCGTGTCGCGGGAGTCCCCCGCCGGTGACTCGCTCGACCCCAGTCGAGCAAGTCACGACCAACATCGAGCAAGCCTCGAACCAAGTCGAGCAAGCCTCGACCTGAGTCGAGCAGGTCCGGAAACCGCGCGCGATCAGCTGCCGCCCCCGACCGCGCGCGGTCAGCTGCCGCCCCCGACCGCGCGCGATCAGCTGCCGCGCCGGCCGCGACGCCTGGAACTCCTGACGACGGCGACGACGATGGCCAGACCGATGGCGCTGAGCACCAGGATGAAACCGACTTCCGCCATGGCCCACCCTCCCCTCTTCCTTGCTTGTGTCCCCCGAAGCGACCCCCCGTGGGTGCCTCGCTCACTTGCGTGTGGCGGGGATGCCCCCGCCGGTGACCGCTCAAAGCGGAGTTGAGCAAGTCCAGAGCTTCGTGCGCGGCGGTACGTCCTCAGCTGCCGCCACCGCAACCACCGCCACCACCACCTCCCCCACCGCAGGAGGACCCGCCGCCGCACGACGAGCCACCACCGCAGGAGAACCAGCCGCCGCCCCCGTGGGACGACCTGTGGGACGACCCGCCGTCCGCCCACCAGCTGCGCCGCCGGCTGCGCCGCGAGCCCCGACCGAGCGACGACACCACACCGACCAGGGCGACCGCGCCCAAGAAGAAGATGAAGAGGACGGTCATTACGCCACCCGCCTTTCGTTTCCCCCGTGCAGACCCCCCGTGGGCCGTGCGTGACGTGGGGATGCCCGGGCGTCTCACCGGTCAAAGCCGAGTTGAGGAAGTCCAGAGCTTCGGCGCAGGATGACGGCCATGACCTCCAGCGCAAGCCCCGCCTCCACCCCTCGCCCGGCGCTCAACCGGCGGCTCGCCGAGTTCGGGACGACGATCTTCGCCGAGATGTCGGCGCTCGCCCTGCGGACCGGGTCGATCAACCTCGGGCAGGGCTTCCCGGACACGGACGGCCCCGAGGAGATCCGCGAGGCGGCGGTACGGGCGCTGCGGGACGGCCGGGGCAACCAGTACCCGCCGGGTCCCGGCGTACCCGAGCTGCGGGCCGCGATCGTCGACCACCAGCGGCGACGGTACGGACTGACGTTCGACCCGGACGCCGAGGTGCTGGTCACCGCCGGTGCCACGGAGGCCATCGCGGCGGCCCTGCTCGGGCTCCTGGAGCCCGGCGACGAGGTGGTCGCCCTGGAGCCGTACTACGACTCGTACGCGGCCTGCATCGCGATGGCGGGCGGGACGCGCGTACCGGTGACGCTGCGGGCGTCCGAGGGGTCGGGTGAGGGGTCGGGCGACGTG
>NZ_JARGEE010000166.1:0-18717 GCF_033794485.1 Streptomyces sp. MB09-02B | reverse complement strand
CTCATCAGGCTTCCGGTGCGGGTGAGTTCGTCGAAGGTGCGTCGCCACGCGTGGCCGAAGGACAGGGTGTGGTGGGCGAGTTGGGGCCAGGTCCGGTCGGTGCCGACGTGCAGGACGGCGGCCGAGGGCGCGTGCCTGATCCGCAGCGGACGACGGGGTGGTCGGCCGAGCAGCGCGTACGTGACGGGCAGGTCGGGGGTGAGGACGACGGCGTCGCACGGGATGCGCTCGTGCGCGGTGACCACGGCGGTGACGCGGTCGCCGGAGCGTTCCAGCCGGGTGACGTCCCGTCCGAACCGCAGGTCCGCGCCCGCTTCGGCGGCGGCGTCCGCCATGGCCCGCGGCAGGGCGTGCATCCCGCCGCGGGGGAAGTACACGCCGGCCACGGTGTCCATGTAGGCGATCACGGCGTAGGCGGCGAGTGCGCGCGCCGGCGGGACGCCCGCGTACAGCGCCTGGAAGGAGAAGACCCGGCGCAGGCGTTCGTCGCGCAGGTGACGGCCGATCCCCGCGTCCAGCCGGCCGAGGCCGCCGAGCGCGGCGAGCCGCGCGAGGTCCGGGGTGAGCAGCTGGAAGGGGGAGTCGAAGTTGGTGTCGATGAAGCGTCTCATCTGCGCCCGGTACAGCCGCTCCAGCCAGCCGCGCAGCCGCCGGTAGCCCGCGGCCTCCGCGGCGCCGGCGAAGCGTTCGACCTCCGCCTCCATGGCGTCGGCGTCGGTGTGGACGTCGATGCCGCTGCCGTCCGCGAACAGGGCCCGGTAGGCGGGGTGCAGGGGGATGAGGTCGACGCGCTCGCGCAGGGTCGTGCCCACCGCGGCGAAGGCCTCGTCGGCGAGGTCGGGCATGGTCAGCACGGTGGGGCCGGTGTCGATGCGGTAGCCGCCGCGCTCCAGGCGTCCGGCGCGACCGCCGGGCAGCGCGTCGCGCTCGACGAGGGTCACCCGGCGGCCTGCCCCGAGCAGGTGCAGGGTGGCCGCCAGGCCGGAGAGTCCGGCGCCGACGACCACCACGTGGTCCGTGCGCCCGGGAACGGTCCTGGTCATCGGGCGGCCCCTTCGACGGCGCCCAGCAGCAGCGAGACCGGCACGCCGTCGGCGGGACCGTGGGCGCCGGAGGAGGGAGGCGGCGACGGGAGCCCGACCGTGGTGTGCAGCAGTTCCCGCAGGCGCCGTCGGCCCTCCGCCTCCAGCGGGGCGGAGTCCAGGTGACGCAGGCCCTGGGCGACGAGACGGTCGATCTTCGCCTCGACGATGTCGCGCGCGCCGGTGCGGTCGAGGACGTCACGGACCTCGGTGAGACGGTGCTCCGGCAGATCGGCCCGGCCGAGGGAGTGCCGCAGCACGGCGAGGGCACGCCGGTCGTCGGCCGCCTCGGCCCGGGCCTGCGCCACGGCGACCAGGTAGGTGGGCTTGCCGGCCCGGATGTCGCCCCCGGTGGGTTTGCCGACGTGCCCGGGACCACCGAAGACGTCGCCGAGGTCGTCCCGGAGCTGGAAGGCCATGCCGACGCAGCGGCCCACCGAGCACAGGGTCCGGGTCCGCGCGGCGTCCGCCCCCGCCAGCGCCGCCCCGAGGGCCAGGGGGCGCTCCACCGAGTACAGGGCGCTCTTGAGGCAGGCGGCACGGATCGCGCGGGCCAGGGACCTGGAGGAGGTGGCCTGGCCCTGGATGTCCAGGTACTGACCGGCCACCATCTCGGTGCGCATGATGCTCCACAGCCCGCGGACGGCGTGCTCGGCGGCCGGTGTCGCCCTGGTGGCCGCCACGATGTCGTCCGCCCAGGCCAGGGCCAGATCCCCGGCGAGGATGGCCGCGGCCTCTCCGAACCGTTCCCCGTGGGCCGGTTCCGTGACGTCGGCGTACTGCGCGGCGACGTCGGCGTGCAGGGCGAGTCGGCCGCGGCGCAGCCGGGAGCGGTCCATGACGTCGTCGTGGACCAGCGCGCAGGTCTGGATCAGTTCGAGTGCGGCGCCGACACGCAGGGCGGCCTCCGCCTCCGCCGCCCCTCCCCCGCAGGCGCGCAGGGCCCACCAGACGAAGCGCGGACGCATGAGCTTGCCGCCGTCCAGGGCGAACCGTGCGACGCGCTCGGCCAGATCCCCCGCGAAGACCGGGTCGAGCGCGGCGGCCCGTTCCGTGCGCTCCGCCAGCAGGCCCTCCAGCACGCGTCGTACGGCCCCGGGGACGTCGCGGTCGACGGCGTGCGGCTCGCACGTGTGCGCCGGCATGTGTGAGGGGTCCTCCTCGGGGGATTCGGGCGGTGACGCTGCCGCGGGGTGGTCCTTCGCGTCGCTGGGGCCCATCAGGGTTCCTTCCGTCGCCGGCACAGCGGGGGTCTGCTTCAACGCCTTCCGTGGCGGAGGGGCGCGCGGATGCGCCGGAGGAGTGAAAAGGCATGGCTGGTTCGTGCTCCGAGCCCGGCGCGCGCTGCGGAGCGGCGCGGCGTGACGCAAAACGCTGCACAGGCGATGCGAGTTGTCTCCCTTCGGTCTGCCCTCGCAGGGTGGAGGAGTCGCCGCAGTCGGCGGCACGAGCCCCGCTCGACCGGGAACCGGGTGCCCCGGCAGCACGACCGTCACCCCCGTGGGGCGCGACGGACCCAGCCCGCACAAGGAGCAGACGCCATGACTGCCATGACTGCAGAGCAGGCCACCAGGCACACCCACGACGGCGTCCCGCCCCGGACCCCGACCGGGGACGCCCCCGCGTGCGAGGACCTGGCCGCCGGTTTCGTCGCCGGGGACGAGGGCAGCCTGACCGCCGCCTACCACCGGTGGGGCCCCCTCGTGTTCACCCTGGCCCGACGCTCCCTCGGCGACGCCCGGGAGGCGGAGGACGTCCGGCAGTCGGTGTTCCTCGCCGCCTGGCGCGGACGCGCCGGGTACGCCCCCGAGCGCGGCCCTCTGGGCGCCTGGCTCGTCGGCATCACCCGGCGCAAGATCGCCGACGCCCTGACGGCCCGGACCCGGCGGGCCGAACTCGTGGCAGCCGCCGGAGCGCACCTGACCGAGGCGAGCGTGAACCCCGACACGCTGCCCGACGCCGTGCTCGACCGGGTCCTGATCGACCGCGAGTTCACCCGCATCCCGGCCCCGCAGCGGCTGGTGCTCACCCTCGCCTTCTACGACGACCTGACGCAGACACAGATCGCCGAGGTGACCGGCTGGCCACTGGGTACCGTCAAGAGCCACGCGCGGCGCGGGCTACGGCGCCTGAGCCACCGCCTGCGGGAGGAAGGCGCCCTGGACCACTCGGCGTGACACGGACATCGATGCGCAATCGACGCGTGTGGAAGGAAACCCGGGGAGCGGGCGAACCGCTCCCCGTCCGTGGACCCTGCCGCCGAGCCTGCCGCCGAGGCGGCCCCCGAGACGGAAAGCTTGCGGAAGGCCACCACGAGGAAGGAGCGGCGTGTGCGGGAAGCTGATGTGGCCATCGTGGGTGCGGGGGCGGCCGGCCTGTCCCTCGCCCACCGGCTGTCACGACGCGCCCCCGGCGCCCCCCGCCTGTCGGTGATCCTGCTGGACGCGCCCCCGGGCCCGCTGCGCCCCCCGAGCCGCACCTGGTGCTTCTGGGAGGAGGGGCCCGGCCCGTACGACGCTGCCCTCAGCGCCGTCTGGCGGCGGCTGCGGATGCGCACCCCCGAGGGCCGGATCCTTCAGCGCGACATCGCGCCCCTGACCTACAAGATGCTCCGCTCCGACGACTTCGAGGACCTCGTCACGCGCGAACTGGCCCGCGGCGACGCGGTACGCCGTCTGGAAGCGGTCGTCGAGACGGTGGACGGCATCGCCGGAGGAGCCGAGATCCGCGCCCGATCCGGCCAGGGCGTCCCCCTGACGGTCCGCGCCCGCTGGGTCTTCGACTCCCGGCCCCTCGGGAGCCTGCCCGCCGCCCGCACCACCCTGTTGCAGCACTTCCACGGCTGGTTCGTCCGTACCGGGCGACCGGTGTTCGACAGCGGCACGGTGGAGTTCATGGACTTCCGGGTGCCGCAGCCGCCCGGCGGGCTCGCCTTCGGCTACGTGCTGCCCACCGACAGCCACCGGGCACTGGTGGAGTACACCGAGTTCTCCGGTGCCGTCCTGCCCCGCGACGCCTACGACACCGCACTGCGCCGCTACAGCGAGGACGTGCTGGGGCTGCGCGGCTTCGAGGTCGTCGCGACGGAGAGCGGGGTCATCCCCATGACCGACGCGCGCTTCGAGCGACGGGCGGGCCCTTCGGTGTTCCGCATCGGCACGGCGGGAGGCGCCACGCGGCCGTCCACGGGCTATACGTTCTCCGCGATCCAGCGGCAGACCCGAGCGATCGCCGCCGCGCTGCGCGCGGGCCGGAACCCGGTGCCTCCCCCGGCCCACACGGCCCGTTCGCGCGCGATGGACGCGGTGCTGCTGAGGGCCCTGGACAGTGGCCGCGTCGACGGCGCCGCCTTCTTCACCCGGCTGTTCTCGCGGGTTCCGGCGCGACGGCTGCTGCGGTTCCTGGACGGGGGGACCCGCCTCCACGAGGACCTCGCCCTCGGCCTGCGCACGCCGGTGCTGCCGATGCTCCGCTCCGCGGCGGAGCTGTTTTGGCTGCCCCGCGGCACCGCCGAACAGCCCTTCTCCCCGGAGCAACCCCTCTCCGCCGAACAGTCCTTCTCCCCAGAACAGCCCCTCTCCGCCGAACCACCCTTCTCCGGCGGACCGTCCCCCGACCGCGACCCCGGCCACCCATGACCGGCACGGCGACCCTCCGTGCACCCGACCGAGGAGATCCCATGACGCTGCTCCGCGACGAGGACCTGGCCGCCGCGTTCGACCACGCCTCGCGCAGCTACGACACCCTGGTGTCCGCCAACCCCGGCTATCACGGCCAGTTGCGCCGCTCGGCGCGCCGCCTCGGCCTGCCCGGGCGGGGAGCCGGTCTGCGCGTCCTCGACCTCGGCTGTGGGACCGGTGCGTCCACCGCCGCGCTCGCCGCCGTCCTCCCGGGGGCCGAGATCACCGCGGTGGACGCCTCGGCGGGCATGCTGGAGCGCGCGGCCCGCAAACCCTGGCGCGAGGGGGTCAGCTTCGTGCGGGCGCCCGCCGAACGGCTGGCGGAGGCCGGTGTGGACGGGCCGTTCGACGCCGTGTTCGCCGCCTATCTCTTCCGGAACGTCACCGATCCCGACGCTGTCCTGTCGACCGTGCGCGACGTCCTGACCCCTCGGGGCCGCCTGGCCGTGCACGAGTACACCCTCAGCGGCCGACCCGTCCACCGCGCGGTGTGGACGGGGGTGTGCCGCGGCCTGGTCCTGCCCGTGGCGACCGTCCTCGGCGACGGCGGCCTCTACCGCCACCTGTGGCGCAGCGTGGTGGAGTTCGACACCGCGGACGGCTTCGCCGCACGGGTCCGCTCCCATGGCTTCGAAGCCGTGCGGGCCCTGCCCCTGCCCGGCTGGCAGACGGGCATCACGCACACGATCGTCGCCCGCCGGCCGGCCGCCGAGGAGGCCGGCCGATGAGGGCCCGCCGGGGAAACGACTCGTCGCGGCCCGGCAGGGACCGACGGGTCCGCAGGATGAACCCGGTGCCCGGCGCCCCGCGGTGCATGGGCGACCGGCCTCCGACGGCCGCTGTCGTCGGGGGCGGCATCGCCGGCCTGGCGGCCGCGACAGCCCTCGCGGAACGCGGTGTGCGGGTCACGCTCCACGAACGGGAGGCGACCCTCGGCGGGCGCCTGGCCGGCTGGCCGACCGTCCTGTCCGACGGGACCACCGTCACCATGAGCCGCGGCTTCCACGCCTTCTTCCGCCAGTACTACAACCTGCGCGGACTGCTGCGGCGGACCGACCCCGGCCTGACCCGTCTGCGGGGCCTGCCCGACTACCCCCTCCGGCACGCCGACGGCCTGCACGACGGTTTCGGACGCGTCCCCCGCACCCCGCCGTGGAGCGCGCTGGGATTCGTCGCCCTGAGCCCCTCCTTCGGGCTCCGGGACCTCATCCGTATGAACCCGGTCGCCGCGCTGCCGCTTCTGGACGTGCGGGTCCCCGACGTCCACAACCGCCTCGACGACGTCAGCGCCCGCGACTTCCTCGACGCGATCCGCTTCCCCGAGGCCGCGCAGCACCTGGCGTTCGAGGTGTTCTCCCGCAGTTTCTTCGCCGATCCGCGCGAACTGTCGGCGGCCGAGATGGTCCTGATGTTCCACATCTACTTCCTCGGCTCGGCCGAAGGACTCCTGTTCGACGTCCCCGACGAGCCTTTCCCCACCGCCCTGTGGGAGCCCCTCGCGGCCTATCTGCGCGGTCACGGGGCCGACCTGCGCACCCGGACGGCGGTCGAGGCGGTCGAGCCCACGCCCGACGGTGGCTTCCTCGTCGCCGCCGGCCAGGAGGAACGACGTCACGACGCGGTCGTGCTGGCCCTGGACACGGGGGGCCTGCGTTCCCTCGTCCAGGGCTCACCACGGCTGGCGGACGCCGCCTGGCGCGAGCGGGTGGCGGCGCTGCGGAGCGCTCCGCCCTTCCTGGTCTCCCGGCTGTGGCTGGACCGCCCCGTCGCCGCCGGCCGACCCGGCTTCCTGGGCACCGCCGGCTACGGCACGCTCGACAACGTCAGCGTGCTCGACCGATGGGAGGGGGAGGCCGCGCGCCGGGCCGCCCGCACCGGCGGATCCGTCGTGGAACTGCACGCCTACGCCCTCTCCGACCGCTCGCCCCGCGACGTCGAACAGAAGCGTCTGCTGGAGCAGTTGCACCGGGTGTACCCCGAGACGCGTGCGGCGACGGTGCTGGACGAACGGCACGAGTGGCGGGCCGACTGCCCGCTGTTCCCGGTCGGCCGGTACGGCAACCGGCCCACGGTGCGCACCAGCGACCCCGCTCTGGTGGTGGCCGGGGATCTGGTCCGCACGGGCCTCCCGGTCGCCCTCATGGAGCGGGCGGCCACGAGCGGATTCCTCGCCGCCAACGCGCTGCTGGAGCGGTGGGGCGTCAGGGGTCAGACCCTGTGGACGGTTCCCGACGGCGGCCGCGGCCCCCTGCTGCGCCGCCTGGCCCGCCTCGGCCACGACGACCCGACCGTCACCGGTCCGCCGCCGGACCCGCGCCCATGGTCCTGAGCCGTGGAACGAGGCGGGCCCGCGGCATCGCGCGTTTCGACGCTCGGGCGGTCCGGGCGTCCGTCAGAGCCGCCTCGGCGGTCCGATGACGCCGTAACCACAGGGACGTCACGGACAACAGCCCGGTGAAGAGCACGAGAAGGAGCACCGACACCCACATGGGCCGGCTCCCGGGACGCGTCCACCCTTCCCCGGCCGCCAACACCGCCCACAGGAGGGCGGCCGTCGCGTAGAAGGTGCGGATCCGGCGCAGTTGCCGCACGGCGGGCAGCGGCATCAGGTGGTCGTTCCTCGGCGTCATGCCGCCCCGTGTACCCGGATCCCCCCGGTTAATCGGCGCGTGGAGAAGGCACTTCGGTGAGCACCTCGGCCGGACGGACGCGACGCGACGGCTCGCGCCTGTCCGGCCAGGGCCGACGGAAGCCGAGGCGGGGACCGCTCCTCAGAGGTCGCGTCGTACCAAATACTCCGACAGTGCCCGCAACTCGTCCGCGGCCGCGCCTTCCGACGCGACGTCGGCCAGTGCGGCCTCCGCGGCGGCGACGTGTGCCCGTGCCTCGTCCAGCGCCGCTGTCCGGCCGCCCGCCGCCTCGACGAGCTCGGCCGCCTCCTCAGGGTCGGCCCCCGACCTCAGCAGCGCGGCCAGGCGCCGCGCCGCAGGAGACGGGGAGTCCAGGGCCGCCAGGACGGGGAAGGTCTTCTTGCGCTCCCGGAGATCGCCGTGCACGGGTTTGCCGGTGACTGCGGGGTCGCCCCAGATGCCCAGCACATCGTCGACGATCTGGAACGCCAGGCCGAGACGGCGGCCGGCTCGGTCGAGCGCCGAGATCACGGGCGGCGGACCGCCGCCCAGCAGCGCGCCGAGCGCGGCCGCGCTGCCGAGCAGCGCCCCGGTCTTGTGCTCGGCCATCGCCCGGTACTCCGCGGGCCGCACCCGCTCGGGCCCCGTCCAGGGGCGCGCGGCGAACAGCAGGTCCTCCGCCTGCCCGTGCACCAGGTCGCCGAGCGCCACCGACAGCACGCGTACCGCGGCGGCACCCGCCTCGGTGGCCGCGAGCGTCTCGACGGCCAGCGCGAACAGGGCGTCGCCCGCGAGGACCGCGGGCCCCGTGCCGTACGCCTTCCAGACGGCGGGGCGACGGCGCCGGGCCGAGTCACCGTCCATGATGTCGTCGTGCAGCAGCGAGAAGGTGTGCACCAACTCCACCGCGACCGCCGCGGGCACTCCCGTCCGCCCGGCGGCGCCCACCGCCTCTGCCCCGAGCACGGCCAGCGCCTGCCGCACCCCCTTGCCCCCGGACGCGGTGACGGGGGCGCCGCCCACCTCGCACCAGCCGAAGGAGTACGCGGCCATCTCCCCCACCCAGGGGTGCATCCGCCCGACCGCGTCCGAGAGCACCGGCCGCACCAGTTCGCGGCAGCGCTCCAGCACGAGAGGGACGTCCGTCGGCACCCGTACCGCCGAGGAGACCGGGGTCACCGTACGACCTCCGCCCGGACACCGCGACCGGTGGCCCTCAGGCCGACTGCGTCCCCGTCCCCCAGGCCGACTTCCTCCCGCGCCCGCGCCACCATCTGCCTCGCGTGCCGTAGGCCGATCCGGTCCAACTCCTGTGCCACCTCGTCCAGTTCGGCAGCCGTCTCGGTGTGGCTCCGGCCGAGCCGGGCGAGGGACTTGGCGAGGCCCAGCCTGGCCAGCGCTTCCCCGCGCGGCTCGCTCATCTCGCGGAACTCCGCGAGTGCCAGCTCGTACGTGTCCCGCGCCTCGGCGTGACGCCCCGCCCGGTAGAGGACGTTGCCCCGCATCTTGTGGTTGTAGGCCAGCGCGCTGGAGAGCCGCATCGTCCGGCACACGGCCTCCGCCTCCGACAGCAGGGCGAGCGCCCGCTCGACGTCCCCGTCCCGCGCCGAGACGATGTCGGCGAGGCCGCGCAGCGCCCAGGCGTGGCCGCGCCGGTCGTCGGCGCCCGCGGCTATCCCGGCCGCCTCTTCGAACATCGCGTAGGCGCTGTCGTACGAGCCCCGCTGGCGGTGGATCTGCGCGATGCCCTCCAGCGCCCACACCGTGTGCCGCGCCTCCCCTCGCCGCCGGGCCTCGGCCAGCAACTGTTCGTGCAGGTGGGCGACGGCCTCGTAGTCGCCCTGGATCCTGCCCGTCTCGGCCAGTCCGGCGAGGGAGTAGCCGCGCACGACGACGTCTCCTCCCTGCTCCCCCAGGTCGGCCGCCAGCCCGAGCAGCCGCCGGGCCAGGGCGAACGAGCCGCGTTGTCTGGCCAGCGTGCCCCCGCTCCACAGGGCCCAGGCCATCGCTCCCTCGTCACCCACCGCTCTGGCCGCACGGTAACTCGCCTTCCACGCCCGGTCGGCCTCCCCGATCTGCCCCAGCCGGCGGTGCGCCTCGGCCACGGCGAGACCGGAGCGTGCCGCCTCACCGTGTTCCCCGGCGCGCTCGGCCTCTCTCAACTGCCGCGTTCCGGCCGCCAGTACCTCGATCAGCGAGGAGTTCACGGACAGGGTGGTCAGAGCGCCTTGGTATTCGGGCGCGAACGCCTTGCCGTACATGGAACCCTTTCGGTGGATGCGCGCTATACACTCTGTGTATACATGGCGTGTATAGCGCGTGAAAATCGACGCCGCCCCAGGAGCCCGGGGCGGCGTCCGTCACCGATCAAGATGCCGTGCACGCCTGGAGGGTTGCTCGTGAGGCGCAGATCACCTCACAACCACCGTCGGACGGTGCTCAGTTGGGGTTGCCCGCATGGGTGAGCGTCGCCCAGGCGTTGAAGTAGTTGTCCGTGCCCGACGGCCGGTGCGCCTCCGTGTACCTCCGGGTGTGGGACATCGCGATGCCGAGGCGGTGGTGAAGGGCGTTGAAGGCGACCTCGGTGACGCGGCCGAGCCCCTTGTCGACCGAGCCGCCGCACAGCCAGGAGGGTACGGCGGTGCCGTTCTCGTAGGACGTGTGGAAGCCGAGGGCGTGGCGCAGCCGGTCCTGGATGCTGGGGTAGAGGTCCTGGCCCTGGATCCGGCTGGTCTCCGCGATGTTCGCGAGGGAGGCGATGCCCCAGCCGGTGTGCCCGAAGTCGCGGCAGGTCTCCTGGGCGAGGCCGTCGGTGAAGGTGCTCTGCCCCTGCCAGTACTTGATGATCTCGGCCCTGGTGTCGATGCTGCCGCCCGCGGGCGGCTCGGGCAGGTCACCGTCGCCGTTCAGGTAGACGTACGCCGGCACGCGGGCGAGGTAGGTGCGGACGGCCTTGTCGTAGGCGGCGCGGTCCTCGATGAAGACGGAGATGCCCAGTGCCGCCTCGGTCATGACCAGTTCCCAGTTGCCGTTCTTGGTCGGCGCGCCGTTGATCACCTCGGGGAGGTACACGTCGCGCAGCATGGTGGCGAAGCGGCCGGCGCCCGGCCAGCCGCCGTCGTAGGTGTACTTGATGATCTCGGCGGCGCGCGGCCAGGTGGCACCCGCCCAACCCGTCTGCAGCGGAGCGTTGCTGTTGGTGTGGTCGGTGATGGTCGCGGACCAGGCGTCCATGATCTCGATCGACTTCCTGGCGTACCGGCCGTCCCGGGTGACGTACCAGGCGAGCGCGTGCGTGTAGGCCGCGATGGCGTCCTGGCGCTCGTCGGTGCAGCCGTGGTTGGGGTTGGACGACGAGCCGCACTCCACCACGGGCCGCGGCTTGGCGGCACGCGACAGCGACGCGTAGGAGCTGGCCATCATGGCGTCGTACGCGGCCTTCCACGGCTGTTGGCCCGCCTGCACCTTCGCGCGGGCATGGTCCAGCTGACCCCGGCCCACCAGCACACCGGGGTGGGTGAAGGCGGCCGGGGCGGCCGCCGCGCGTGGGGCCGGACCGGTGAACTGGACGCTCAACAGGCCGGCCAGCAGGGCGAGTACACCGAGCAGGGCGGTTCTGGTGCGTGACATCCGACGACCTCTTCCGTTCAGGAAACTTCGTTCAGGAATGAGAACGCTGTTCCGAATACAGAAGCTTGGTCCGGACCATAAGAACCAACCGTGCACATGTCAACACCACGCGCGGAACGCGCACCGGCTAGGCCGGCGGCGCGCCGCTCCGTTCCGCCCGGCGGTGCCGTGCGGACAGACGGGAGCCGGACTCGCGGCGGGCGGCGCGCCGCAGCAGGGGCACCGCGAGCAGGAACCCGAGCACCGCCCAGGCGGTCAGCACCAGGGCGACCAGCGGGAGTTCCCAGGAGCCGGCCGGCTCGGCGGTCCGGGCCGTGTCGGGGAGCAGCGCCGAACGCAGGCCCTGTGCCATCCACTTGAGCGGGAAGACCGCGGCCACCTGCTGGACCGGTACGGGCAGCATGGTGATCGGGAAGACCACTCCGGAGGTGAGCAGCAGCCCCATCGTCGGCAGCATGATCAACGCCAGCGCCTCGCGGGGGTTGGGCAGTACGGCGCCGATGGCCGCGCCCAGCGGTACGACGGCGAGCAGCCCGAGCGTGGTGACCCAGAGCAACGTCAGCCAGGCGCCCGGCCCCCGCGGCAGCGGCCCGTCCACCAGCAGCGCCCCGCCCGCCAGGAGCAGGGCCAGGGTGCCGACCGCCACGACGACCACCAGCAGGCACTTGGCGACGAGGTAGGCCGGTATCCCCCCGGGCGTGGCGCGCAGCCGCAGCAGGGCGCCCTCCTCGCGCTCGGTCACGAGGATCTGCGGGAGGTTGATCAGTCCGACCTGGAACAGCAGATAGGCGGCGAAGCCCGCCAGCACCAGATGGGTCATCGGGGTCCGGGTGCCGGGCACGTCGTCGCTGATGTAGGCGGCGACGATCAGCGCGACGACGACGTTCGTCAAGTGGCTGGACATCTCCTTCCCGTTGCGCAGGAAGTGCCGCAGTTCGATGCCGCCGCGCTGGATCCCGGCACGCCAACTGTTCGTCACGGGTGTCTTCCTCATGCGACCTGTGCCTCTCCGTCCGCGTCCGTTTCCTCGTCGCCGTCCGAGCCGTCGGCGTCCTGGCTCACCATGTGCAGATAGGTGTCCTCCAGCGTCGGGCGGCGGACCTCCAGGTCGGCGATCGGGCCGTCCGCGTGCCGGTGGAGTTCCCAGACCAGCCGTGAGGGGTCCGCGGTGCGTTCGCGGCGGGGTGTCCCGTCGTCGGCCGTCCAGCGGACCTCGGCCCGGGCGGCGGCGCGCCGGGCCAGCTCGGCGGGCGTGCCGCAGGCCCGGATCCGGCCGCCGACCAGCATGGCGATCCGGTCGGCGAGCCGCTCGGCCTCCCCGAGGTCGTGGGTGGTCAGCAGGACGGTGACGCCCTCGTCGCGGGCCAGCCGTTCCACCAGGACGTGGAACTCGTGCCGGGCCTCGGGATCGAAGCCGGCGGTCGGCTCGTCCAGGAAGAGGAGTTCGGGGCGGCCGACGATGCCGAGGGCGACGTCCAGGCGCCGGCGCTGGCCGCCGGACAGTCGGGCCACCTGCCGGTCGGCCTGACCGGTGAGGCCGACCAGGCCGAGCAGTTCGGCAGGGTCGCGCGGGTCGGGGTAGTACGTGGCGAAGTGCGTCAGCAGCTCGGCGACCCGCCAGCGGCCGTGGTCGCGCCAGGACTGCAGGACCAGCCCGATCCGGCCGCGCCACGCGTCGTCGCCCCGCTCCGGGTCCGTACCGAGGACGCTCACCTCGCCGGCGGAACGGCGCCTGAAGCCCTCCAGGATCTCGACGGTGGTGGTCTTCCCGGCCCCGTTGGGCCCGAGCAGCGCGAAGACCTCGCCGCGGTGGATGTCCAGGTCGACACCGTGGAGGACGTCGATGGCGCCGTACGACATCGTCACGTCGCGCGCGTGGACGACGGGCCGGCCGGGTGTGTGCTCCGGTGTCATCGGCCTGCCCCCGAGTGGTGTCGTTGCTCTGACGGTGCTTCGGAAGCCGTCGGCGGGCCGGCGCCCTCGACGATCGCCCGGAGCGCCGCGACGTGCCCCTCGAAGGCCGTGCGGCCCCGGTCGGTCAGCCTGACCCTGGTGCGCCGCTTGCGGCCGCCGCCCTCCTTGTGGAGCTCCAGGTAGCCGGCCTCCTCCAGGGTGTGCAGTTGTTTGGAGAGCGCGGAGTCGCTGAGCGAGAGGCTGTCGCGGACGAACGCGAAGTCCGCCCATTCGGTGGCGGCGAGCAGCGCTACCACCGACAGCCGGGTGGCGGGGTGGATCAACTCGTCGAAGCCGACAGGGGTGCTCATCGACTTGCCTCCTCGTCCGCCGCCCGTTCGCCACCGCGCCGAACCGAGTCGGCCGCCCAGCGGTTGGCGGGACCGAGGGAGAGCAGGTACACGGCCACCGCGGCCGTGGCCTGGACGGGGCCGGCGTAGATCGGCTCCAGCGACTCGGTCAGGTGGTCCGCCAGCACGATCGTCCCGCCGACCAGCACCGCCGCCGCGCCGAACGCGGCCCACATACGCCCGGGGCAGCGCGTGTGGTGCAGTCGCATCCGGGTCCTGCGGCTGCTCATCACGACCAGCAGGCCCAACAGGCCGACATAGGCGGCCACGAACAGTCCGACGCCCCACTGAGGCAGGTCCATGCCCACGCCGGCCAGGAACACCCACATGAGCGCCGCCGTGCCGTAGGTCGTGCCGCGCCCGCCGGACACGGAGTGCTCGAACTCGTCGTACACCCGCTCCTGCGGCACACGGATGCGCTGCAGATCCCTCCATGCCTGTTCGGCGTCCACCGGCACGCTCACGCCCCTCACCCTCCCGCGTCAATCGACTTTCCCAGGAGGAAAGTTAACTCTCGACTTTCCCAGTGGGCAAGTCGGGAGCGCGTCTCAGGTTCGGCGCGGCACCGGCGCTACTTCACGGATCCCGCCATCACCCCCTGGACGAAGTGCCGTTGGAAGGCGAAGAACACGGCGACCGGCACGATCAGGGACAGGAATGCGCCCGGGGCCAGGACGTCGATGTTGCTGCCGAACTGCCTGATCTGTGACTGGAGTTCCACGGTCAGCGGCTGTGCCGAGCTGTCGGCGAACAGGAGTGCCACCAGCATGTCGTTCCACACCCACAGGAACTGGAAGATGGCGAGGCTGGCGAGGGCCGGCCGTCCCACGGGCAGGACGAGACGCGTGAAGATGCGCCACTCGCCGCCGCCGTCCATCCGGGCCGCCTCCAGCATCTCCTTCGGCATCTCGGCGAAGTAGTTCCGCAGCAGGAAGATCGCGAACGGCAGCCCGTAGGAGACGTGGAAGAGGACGACCCCCGGGATGGTGCCGAACAGCCCCAGCTGACCGAAGAGTTTGGCCACCGGCAGCAGGCCGATCTGCACCGGCACCACCAACAGGGCGACCACCAGCAGGAACAGCGGGTCCCGGCCGGGGAAGTCCAGCCAGGCGAAGGCGTATCCGGCGAGGGCCGCGATGACGACGACGAGGACGGTCGTGGGCACCGAGATCAGGACCGTGTTCCAGAACGCCCGGGTGATGCCGTCGTTGCCCAGCAATGCGGAGTAGTTGTCGAAGGACAGCTGACCGGGGCTGGCGAGCGCCGTCCACCAGCCGCCCCTGGCCGTGTCCTCGGTGGACCGGAGGGAGGACAGGAGCAGTCCGGCGAGCGGGGTGAGCCAGATCAGGCCGACGACCACGAGGAAGGCCTGGACGAGACTGTTGCCGAGCGCCCGCCTGAGCGCGGTGGCGTTCATCGCTGACTCCCTTTGAAGCGGCGGACGTTGAAGACCATGGCGGGGACGACCAGCAGGAGCAGCAGGACGCCGAGCGCGCTGCCGAGCCCCTGGTCGTTGCCGCCGCCGAAGGACACCAGCCACATCTGGGTGGCGAGCACGGTGGCGTCCTCCTGCACCGGTCCCGGCGCGATGATGTAGACGAGGTCGAAGACCTTCATGACGTTGATGACGAGGGTCACGAAGACCACGGTCAGCACGGGGGCCAGCAGTGGCACGGTGATCCGGCGGAACACCTGCCACTCGTTGGCGCCGTCCATCCGCGCCGCCTCCAGCGTGTCCCGGGGCAGGGTCGACAGGCCGGCTCCGATCAGCACCATGGCGAAGCCGGTCCAGATCCACAGGTAGGCGCCGATGACGGCGGGGGTGACGAGTGTCGGACCGAGCCAGGAGATGCCCTCGTAGGGCGGGGCGAAGTTGGAGCCGGGGAGCGTGACCGTGTACGAGCCCGCCTCCAGGTCAGGGAAGCGGAAAGAGCCGTCGGCCGCCGTGGTCGTGGTCGCGACCGTCCGCCCCTCACGGACCGCCTCGACCTTCATCGCCGGCAGTCCGCTCTCCCGGCGGTCCACCTCGCCCTGCTTCCCTCCCCCGCCGGGGGTGAAGTCCAGGTAGACGACGCCGCGCACCTCGTCGGGGCCCGCCGCACGGGCCGCCGCCGGGTGGGCGGGCTCCGCGCCCTTGAGGTCCTTCGGCGCGACGCCGACCAGGCCCAGGGCCACCGTGTCGCCCGGAGCCACGGTCGCGGTCGTACGGTACGAGCCGTCGCCGCCCTCCGTGAGGCCCTGGCCGTCACGGGCGCGGGCCGTGGGGTACGAGGAGGTGCCGCGGAAGGCGTCGTGGACGCCGACGGCCGCCGCGTTGAGGACGCCCTTGTCGGGGTCCTCGTCGTAGGCGAGCCGGAAGATGATGCCGGCGGCCAGGAAGGAGACGGCCATCGGCATGAAGAGCAGCAGCTTGAACGCCGTCGCCCAGCGGATCTTCTCGACCAGCACCGCGAGGATCAGCCCCAGGCCGGTGAGCAGGGCGGGCGCCACCACGACCCAGACGGTGGTGTTGCGCACGGCCTTGAGGGTGGCCGGGTCACGGAACATCTCGGTGTAGTTGTCGCCGCCCACGAACCGGGTTCCGGAGGCGTCGAAGAAGCTGCGGCCGACCGAGAACAGCACCGGGTAGAGGACGAGGGCGCCGAGCAGGAGCAGCGCGGGAAGGACGAAGAGCAGGGCGACGACCCGGCCCCGCCGCCGGGCGCGCCGCTCGGGGGCGGCGCCACCGGCGGCGGGCGGACCGGCCACCTTCGTGAGTGTGGCGGTCATCGCGGTCAGTCCTTGTAGGCCTTGGCCGCGGCGTTCTCCAGCTGGTTCGCGGTCGCCTTCGGATCGGACGGGTCCCGCAGGAAGTCCTGGAGGATCTTCCACTCCCCCGCGCCCTTCGTGCCGCCGAACGCGGCCGGCGCCTGGTCGGACATGTCGAAGCGGACCGAATCCCCGGCCGCGATCAGGGACTTGGCGGTCGTACGGGTGACGTCGTCGCCGTAGGAGGAGAGGTCGAGTCCCTTGTTCGGGGACAGGAAGCCGCCCGCCTCCGCCCACACAGCGGCGGCCTCGGGGGTCGCCAGGTACTCCAGGAGGGCCATGCCGGCCTCGGTGTTCTTGCCGTCCTTCAGGACGACGGCCGCGTCACCGCCGCTGACCACGGGCGCCTCACCGCCGCCGACCGGCGGGAAGGGGAAGAAGTCCGCGTCCTCGCCGATCTTCCGGCCGAACTGGTCCTTGGCGACTCCGGCGACGAAGTCGCCCTCGTAGACCATGCCGGCCTCGGGCTCGGGGCCGAAGACCTTCTCGACGGAACCGGGGAAGTCGGTGTTGAGGGCGCCCTTCTGTCCGCCGGCCAGGAGCTGCTCGTCCTCGAAGAGGTCGCCGAGGGTGGTGAGCGCGTCGACCACGCTCTGGTCGGTCCACTTCAGCTCGTGCGCGGCGAGGGCGTCGTACTTCTCCGGCCCGGCCTGGGAGAGGTAGACGTTCTCGAACCAGTCGGTGAGCGTCCAGCCGTCCTGGCCCGCGACGGAGAAGGCGGCGAGGCCCGAGTCGGAGACGGTCCGCCCGGCCTTCAGCATCTCGTCGTACGTCTTCGGCGGCTGGACGCCCGCCTGGTCGAGGGCGTCGGGGCTGTACCAGACGGTCGACTTGTGGGCCGCCTTGAAGTACAGGCCGTAGAGGGTGCCGTCGACGCTGCCGTAGTCCTTCCAGACGTCGGCGTAGTGGGCGTCGACGGACTTGGCGGTGGTGGCGGACAGCGGCTTGAGCCAGCCAGCCTCGGCGAACTGCTGGACCACGCCGACCTGCGGGACCATCACCACGTCGGGGGCGTTGCCGCCCTCGATCTTGCTGCCGACGACGGTGGAGACGTTGTCGCCGGTGGACACGAACTGCGTCTTGGCGCCGGTCTTCTCGGTGAACGCGTCCAGGACCTTCTGGAAGTTCTTCTGCTCGGTGCCGGACCAGACGCCGGCGACGGAGACGGTCTGGCCGTCGAGCGTCTTGTCGCCGCCGCCCGCGGCGACGGGCTCCCCGCCTCCGCAGGCGGTCGCGCCGAGCGCCAGCGTGAGGACGAGGGCGGTACAGCTCGTGGGCAGGGTGGTACGTGGTCGCATCATCGTCGATGTCCCTTCGGAAGGTGTCGCAAGGTGATGGAGTGGCGGGGGGCTGGGGGTGTGGGGTCAGGAATCGGTGTCGTCGCCGATCCACCAGGCGGCCGTGGCGCCGGGGAGGACCCCGGCCGGGCAGGGGCCGCTGGACAGCAGAGGGGTGCCGGGGACGGGCGCCGGCGCGGGTGCCGTACCGAAGTTGACCGCGCAGACGAGGCCGTCGCCGCGGACGAAGCCGAGGACGTCGGGCTGGGTGTCCAGCCAGCGCAGCGATCCCTCGCCCAACTGGGGCAGAGCCGCGCGCAGTTGCAGTCCGTCGCGGTACAGGTGCCAGAAGGAGCGGGTGTCGGCGAGGGCGCGGTCGGTGGCGTACTCGGCGAAGTACTCGGGCTGCGGCAGCCAGGGCTTGGCGCCCTCGACCCCGGAGGTGAAGCCGAAGGGTGAGGCCTGTCCGGACCACGGCAGCGGGACGCGGCAGCCGTCGCGGATGCGGGCGCGGCTTCCGGTGCGGCGGAAGATGGGGTCGGTGAGCACGTCGTCGGGCAGGTCGACCACCTCGGGCAGGCCCAGCTCCTCGCCCTGGTAGATGTACGCCGCGCCGGGCAGGGCCAGCATCAGCAGGGCGGCCGCGCGGGCACGGGCGGCGCCGAGGCCGCTGCCCTCGGTGGCCGGTTCGCCGTAGCGGGTGACGGTGCGGACCTGGTCGTGGTTGTTGAGGACCCAGGTGACGGTGGAGCCGGTGCCGGCGATGTCCTGCATGGCCTCGGTGATGACCTTGCGGAAGGCGTCGGCGTCCCAGGAGGCGCTCAACAGGTCGAAGAAGAAGGCCTGGTGCAGTTCGTCCGGGCGGACGTAGCGGGCGTGTTCGCGCGCCGTCGGGACGGAGACCTCGCCGACCAGGAGCCGCTCACGGCCGTCGTGCTCCGTGTACTCCTCGCACACCGCGCGCCAGTGCCGCCAGACGTCGTGGACCTCGGGCTGGTTCCAGGCGAGCGGGTTGACCGAGTCCCGGGTGCGGGCGTCGGCCTCGGGGTCCGGCGAGTCGGGCAGCTCGGGGTGCTTGAACAGCCCCGCGGCGACGTCGATGCGGAAGCCGTCGACGCCGCGGTCGAGCCAGAAGCGCAGGACGCCGTCGAAGTACCCGCCGACCTCGGCGTCACGCCAGTTCCAGTCGGGCTGCTCGGGCGTGAACATGTGCAGGTACCACTGGCCGGGGCGGCCGTCCGCCTCCGTGACCCGGGACCAGGCGGGGCCGCCGAACATGGCGTGCCAGTTGTTGGGCGGCTCGGCCC
>NZ_JARGEE010000165.1:0-18813 GCF_033794485.1 Streptomyces sp. MB09-02B | reverse complement strand
GGGACATGCGGGCTCCCTGAAGCTGAGGGGGGACGAGGGAGGAACACCGCGAAGGTAGGCGCGTATCTACCCGCCGTCAACATTCTGCACAACATCGACAGCATCGTCCCGCTCCGACCGCCCCGCTCCCGCAGGAAGCCGCCGCCGCCGGAGGATCAGAGCGGCTCCAGAAACTCCAACCGGTTCCCGACCGGATCCTCGGAATAGAAGCGGCGATACCCCGGCAGGTCGTCGTTCCAGGTCACGACGGCCCCGTGCCCGGCCAGCCGGGCGGCGAACGCGTCGATGCCCCGCACCCGCAGCCCGGGGTGAGCCTTCCGCGGCGGGCGGAATCCCGCCTCCATCCCCAGATGCAGCAGCACGTCCCCCGCCGCGAACCAGCACCCTCCCCGGACGGCGAGCGCGGGCGGCTTCTGGATCTCCGCCATCCCGAGGACGCCCACGTAGTACGCCCGCAGCCGGTCCTCCGTGCCGGGCGGCGCCGCCAGCAGGACGTGGTCGACCGCGGTGATCACCGGGCCGCCTCCGGCTTGTGGGCGACGGCGAAGATGCGGCGGAACGGGAACGGGGCGCCGTGGGGCGTGCGCGGATACGCCTCGCGGAGGGCGGCTCGGTACTCGGCGACGAAGGGGGCCGCGTCCGGGCCCAGTTCGGTGAGGATCGGGCGCAGGCCCGTGCCCGTGACCCAGTCGAGCACCGCGTCCTCGCCCTGGAGGAGGTGGACGTACGTCGTCTCCCACGCGTCGACCTCGCAGCCGAGGTCGGCGAGGGCGGCGTGGTAGTCGACGGGGGCGTGGACCGCGTCGTCGTGGCGGAGGGTGGCGCCGAGGCGCTTCTTCCAGCGGGCGGAGTGCGCCAGTTCGCGCATGAGGCGGTGGCTGGGCGAGTCGAAGTTCCCGGGGACCTGGAAGGCGAAGGTGCCGCCGGGAGCCAGGGCGTCGACCCAGGCGGGGAAGCGGTCCAGATGCCCGGGCACCCACTGGAACGTGGCGTTGCTGACGATCAGGTCGTACGGCTCCGGGGGCGCCCAGGTGAGGACGTCCGCCTCGGCGAAGTCGATGCGGCCGCCGCCCGGGGTGGGCCCCTCGTGGTCGGCCCGGGCCCGGTCGAGCATCTCGGGCGAGTTGTCGTACCCGGTGATGCGCGCGGTGGGCCAGCGGTCGGCGAGGAGCCAGGTGACGTTGCCGGGGCCGCAGCCGAGGTCGGCGACGCGGGGGTGCGCGGCGGGCGGGTCGGGGATGTGGGCGAGCAGGTCCACGAAGGCACGGGCGCGGTGGCCGGCGTGCCGCAGGTACTGCCGGGGGTCCCAGGTGGGGCTGGTGGCAGGCATGAGGGAGTTCCTCCTCGTCGTCGCTCACGTGTCACATGGCAACCCCAACTCTCGATCGCACTTATCTCGAAGTCAAGAGACTTGATACTAATCTTCTCGATCTCAAGAGACTTCACATCGACACAACCACTACACTGATCGCCATGGAGGACGAGGTCGATCGGCTGGTCGCAGCGTGGCGCCGGGAGCGCCCCGACCTCGACGTGGAGCCGCTGGAAGTACTCAGCCGGGTGAGCAGACTGGCCCGGCACCTGGATCGCGCGCGCCGGCTGGCGTTCGCGGAGCACCAGCTGGAGCCGTGGGAGTTCGACGTGCTGACGGCGCTGCGGCGGGCCGGGACCCCGTACCAGCTCTCGCCCGGTCAGCTGCTCACGCAGACGCTGGTGACGTCGGGCACGATGACCAACCGCATCGACCGGCTCACCAAGAAGAGCCTGGTCGAACGGCTGCCCGACCCCAGTGACCGCCGGGGCGTGCTCGTCCGGCTCACGGACGAGGGCCGGGACCGGGCGGACCAGGCACTCGCCGGCCTCCTCGACCAGGAACGCGCGATCCTGGCCGAGCTCTCCCGCACCCAGCGCGGCGAACTGGCAGGCCTGCTACGCCAGTTGACCGCCCCGTTCGACAACATCCCCGGCTAGGTCCACGGGCCCCACCCCGGCCCGGCGCGCGAGGGCGACCGCGGCGAGGGTGCTGTGCACGCCCAGCTTTCCGAGGACGTTCTGCATATGTGTGCGGACGGTGTGCGGGGAGAGGAACAGGCGCTCGGCGACGGCCTTGCGCCCCAGCCCCGCCACCATGCACCGGAGCACTTCCCGCTCACGCGGGGTGAGGGACTCCACGAGCCGCTCACTCTCCGTGCGGTGTTTGCGCGCGGCGGTCAACTCCCGCAGGACGCCCGTGAGCAACGCGGGCGGTAGATGCGTCTCGTCGCGGAGCACGCCCCGGATGACGGTGAGCAGCCGGGACAGCGAGCAGTCCTTGGCGACCCAGCCGGACGCGCCCGCCTGGAGGGCCAGCGCGGCCCTGCGCGGATCGTCCTTCTCGGCGAGGACGACGATCCGTACGCTCGGCTGTCCCGAACGCACGCCCGCGACGAGCGATATGCCGTCCACGAGCCCGTCCTCGCTGCCGTCCGCCACGGGTACGGCGGTCGGCCGCGCGCCGGGGACCTGGGCATGACCCCCCAGGTCGGCGTCGACCAGAAGCACGTCGTACTTGCGCCCCTCCGCCGCCGCGCGGTCCAGACAGCGCAGCGCCGCGGGGCCGCTGCCGGCCGCGGACACGTCGACGTCCGGCTCGGCGGCCAGCGCCGCCGCGAGCGACTCGGCGAAGATACGGTGGTCGTCGACGACCAGGACTCGGATGCGAACCACTGAAACCCCCACTGGTCGGGGGACGACCGGCGCGAGTACGGCGCCCGGAGCGTGCCCCGGTTTACACCTGGGACGGGGCGTCGCAGCCGCACGGCCGCCGCCGTGCTGAACCGCTACCCCCACTCCGGGCGTCGTACCCGACTGTCTCGCCCCCTGATCAGCACCGGCCCCCACCGGCGCTGTTCATCAGAGTACGGGCGGGGGGCAGGAGCGGAAGCTAATTTGCAGAACTGGTTGTCCAGCGCGTTTATCGTGTGCCGCATGTTTCGTATGGAGACTGAAGTCGACAGGGATCGAAGCCAATTGCTGCGTTCTCGACTGCGGGCCAGCAACACCGCGGCTTCGCCGGTCCTCCAGGACCTGCGCGGAACCCCCGACGCACGGGAGGTTCCACTCCAGGTCTGGGCCCTGGACGAGGCAGGTGACCTCGCCGGCGGCCTGGTCGGCCACACCTGGGCCACATGGCTTCACGTCACGTATCTCTGGGTCGACGAACGCCACCGGGGCGCGGGACTGGGCTCCCGTCTGCTGTCGCAGGCCGAGCGGACGGCCTCCCGGGAACGCGGCTGCCGGTCGGCGCGGGTGGAGACCTGGGACTTCCAGGCGCCGGAGTTCTACCAACGGCTCGGCTACAGGGTGGTGTGCGTGATCCCGGACTATCCGCCGGGGATCACCGAGTACACGCTCACGAAGAAACTCAGCTGACCTCGGGCCGGAGGCCGCGGCGGTGTCCAGGGCGCGTGGCGGAAGATCACCCGGGCCGAGAGCCGTGACGAGCCATCCGAAGCGCCATGCTCCGCATACCGACCGCGAACGGATGGTCGAGCTGCTGCCCCCTCCACCCCGCCTGACGGGCGGCACGGGCGATCACCTGACTGCCTGGGCACCGCTCGGCGTCGTACCGGGCGAGGGCGGGCTCGAGGGGCAGGGCCGGTTCGGCGGAGAGCACCGCCACGAGAGTGACCGCGTCCTCCAGCGCCTGGCAGGCGCCCTAGCCGCGAACACCCGGGAACCTCATCCTCACGGCCAGGCCAGGGGCTCCCCCTAAGTACTCGCGCTCGCCCCGGTACTCAGCTCCCACCAATCTGTCGGCGACGGGAGATTGAGTACCGCCACTCATACCCTCACCTCGCCCGCATCGCAGGATTTGGGCATGACACACCGCCCTCGCCGCTCCAGACGGCAGTGGAAGATCGCCCTCGCTCTAACGCCCCTACTGGGTCTGCTCGTCACAGTGGGATGGGTCCGCGTGCTCGAACCGATCTGGAACGGCACCCCCTACCCGGTCGCGGATCCGAGGGCCACCGCTGATCGCTTGGACGGTCACACCCAGACTGTCTACGACGCGCTCGATCTGGCAGAGGCCGAACTGGAGCCGGGTTATGGCAACGACGGAAACGGATACGGCTGCCACTACCGGGGGCTGCGGCACCTCCTCAAGCAGTTGCCGAGCACCCCGCCGAGCGTGCCGGGCGTAGTTGACGTCAGCAATGAATGGGCGCTGAGGGGCACTTCCACCGCCGAGGCCCAAGCGGCTGTGGGGCGGGCGCGGAAGGCACTGACTGCCCAAGGGTGGCAGGTCACTCGGTACGACCGCATCAAGGACCTGTTCGACCTGGCTATGCGCCCCCCGGGCAACGACGGCGACGCCGTCCGGGTCAGCACGTACCCTCAGGGGCTGGTCGTGGTATCGGCGTACGGCGCATGCGCTCGCTACCCGTCCGGCACCCCTGTGGACAGCTTGGGCAAGCCGAAGCTACCTGCCCAGCGGGCGCCGATACAGCTTCGCGGCTGACGCTCGACGACCGGAGCGACGGGGAGCCAGAGGCCAAACTGTTTCTTCCGCAATCCGCCGTCTGTTCAGAAGAGCGATCCATGCCCGGCTCAACGAGACGAAGCACTTCAGGTGACACCAACACTTCTCGGCGAGTGCAAGCCGAACCGGAACGGCGCGAACGACCTCTCCACGCACACCACCCCCGACGTGAAGGCGTGGCTGGCGAAAAACCCGCACGTCCACTTCAATTTCCCCCCTCGGATCCTCGTGGCTGAACCAGATCGAGATCTGGTTCGGGATCATCACCCGGCAGTCCATCCGCCGCGGCACGTTCTCCAGCGTCAACGTCCTGGTCAAACAGATCCGCGACTACATCAACTCCTAGAACGAGAACGCGAAACCCTTCACCTGGACCGCCCCGCCGACGAGATCCTCGCCAAGGTCCGACTCGTCCAGACCAGCCTGAAGAAACTCGTCAATAACAACTCGAAGTAGCACAATCAGGATCACGAGACACTAGAAGCGTTCAATCTCCTCACCGTTTGGGACCTTGTAGCAACCGGATACGAGGTCCAGGCTCAGCGACGGTGGGTCATCCTTCGACATTTCGATGATGTTCACACTGGTTTTCTTCTCGCCATTGTCGGCAGTCAGGTTTATGTTCTTATTCTTGCTGTTGTCAGGCCCGTACTCGATAATTTCCCACCCACGCTTCGGCATTTCTTCCTTGAGTCGCTCCATTGCTACGTCGAGATCACCCACAGATGCGGGATAAAAACTCCACGGGTGGAAAATGCGGAAGTATGTCTCCCTGTCCTTGCCTGCGCATTCCATTACTCCCGGGCGATTATCAGACGCCTTCCCTTTGACTCCGATCAGGTCGTAGATCCCGCTGGACACCTTTTCCATCGCGTCGGAAGCATCGCTGGAGGTACTCGTGCCGGCGAACGGAATTTCATCGGATTCGTTGTCAGTCATGCTGCATCCCGTGATGGTCGTGAGGGCAAGGGGTATGGCGAGCACGAGGGCACTCAGTGAATTTTTCACCAAGGGAGCCTTACTTCGTCGGACTGGACTTGTGGGCTGGCCATTTTGTCACCGTGCCTCCGTCGGGACCGAACCTTCTACTTCACCCGCGACCAGTCGTACGGCGCCTTCGGATCCACCGAATCGCCCTTCCCGACAATAACGAGCGCCTGATTCTGCAGGCTTGTGGTGCCCCCCTTCCAATAGTCGCTGTGCCCTTTGGTGTCCGTGGACATTTGATTGGCACCGAACTTTTCGTCGCTGGGGATAACCCAACCGTCCCCGCCATGGCCATAGCGTCCGATGTCCGGAGCTGGATCTCCGTCCGCCTGCTGGTTCCACACATGCCCCTTGGGCACGTCCATCTCGTCGGCATGGGACACCTTGACTCCGGGGCTGCCAGCGAAAATGACGTCATCAGCGTTTTAGCTAGGCCTGCCAGGTCTCGGCCGTCGGCGACGAAATGGGCCGCCGACTTCGTCGACGACCCATCAAGAAAGATCAAAGCTAACGGACGCGGCGGGCCGATTCGCAGGAATTTTTAAATAGCGCTCGGAACTTCTGGGCTGTTCTTACACTTGAGACCGTCCACCAGCTTGCGCGTGAAGTGTGCCGTCATTTCACGTAGGACCTTGACATCAAAATCTGAGACATTTCGCACTTGGGTCTCGATTTCTAGAGGGAGTTGAGCTTCCTGGTCTCGATGACTCCCCTCAACTTTGCAGGGAATCACCGCAACCAGATGCAATCCTTCGTCTTCACGCTTGACGAGGATGCTCTTGCCAACAGATTGCCAACCGATTCCCGCTTCGCCCGCCTTGATTCTCTGCTGCGAATAGGTGGACCAACTCACATAGGATAGAAATTCATCACTTCTTCCCTCAACACCCAGATCACACGGGTGTTCCGAGACGGCATAATGCAATTCGCTCCCAGGCTCCCAGCGTCGCGACATGCCGACGAGGGAAGACATGATTTCATCTACGGAAGTAAGGGAATTCTCGACACGCAACACCCCACTTCCCATCTCACCCTGAAGGGCATCGACACTACTGGAGCCAAACAGCTCATTACACACACTCCAACCCTTTGGCGATTTACTCCTATTACTACTATCGCCGGAACAGGAGGAAAGCATTGCAGACATAAAAACGACGACGCCCAGGACTGGAATCATCCTGCCCAAGAACCGCATCAAAACACCTTCTCATTGTCCGAGATCGCATCCTTGCCATCCCTGTACGATCCCTCGATGCCAGGGACAAGCGCGTTCTTTTCTTCTGCGCTCATACCGACAGCATCGGCGTAGTTAGAGAAAGGAACCCACGCTCCCCGCTCACCGACCTCCTCAAGCGTTTGCACCTGTCGCAATGCTTCCGGGTCATTCTTGTATTCATTGTCCTCCAAATATTGCAGCGTGTGTGTGCCATAGGCCGTATTGACCGCCTCACCCCCCGATTCCACGACGATCGGTACGACGGTGGCGGCGACAACTCCAGCGGCGGGCCCCAGGAACAGTGCAGTCCCACCGGCCACGACCAACGAGACGCCACCCGTCATTGCCGACTTCCTCCATTCCCCGGTCTGCTCCATCTTCAAATTTTCCGCACCTTCAATATCCTTGAAATCTTCGCGAATCTGATGCGATCGTGATTCATCGAGGATTCCATGCATTTTGGCCGCATTATGCGCGAAAGAAACTCCGCTGCCGCGATCGTTCTCAAGAGCCGCAAGTCCACTGGCTTCAAAAACCTGCTGGGCGACGGTCAGAGTCTTGTACCCCTCCTCATCACCAGCCACCAGCATCATGAAGTTCCGTGCTTCCAACTCACCGAACGGCGTGCGAGTCGAACCGTCACTGCTATGCATGAAAAGTCGATCGCGCTGCAACTCATCGCCCGAGTCGCCGAAGTTTTTGATGGAGTAGTTAAGGTCATCGATGTATGCCGCCCCCATCCGGGCCAGGCTGTCCTTCATAGCCTCGGGGGGAGCGTCCTCGGAGGTGACGTTGTAGCGCTCGATGACCTTTCTCATGACCTCGGCGGTGTCCTCGTCGCGGTGCAGTTCCGGAGGGTTCGCGCCATATGGGTGGCCTGTTGTCGCCGACTCGAGGGCGTGGCCGAGGGCGTCCGGGCCGAAACTGCGGGCCTTCTCGGCCTCGTCGCTGCCGGGGTGGGAAAGGGTGTCCGCCGGCCACTCGAAGTTTTTATCCGTGAGCTCGTCGAAGTATTTGTAGTCGAGGGTCGCGTTCTTTTTCACCGTCCCGTCGTCGTTGTAGACCGTGGGTACCTCGTCGTTGAAGAACTTGGTAGAGGCTTGAGGGCTGTGTCCCAGGGCTTCCAGTACGCCGGTCAGCGGGTCGTAGCCTGCTCCCGACCGGCCGGACGGGTTGAAACCCAGGTCGAGGTCCCCCGTGTGCGGCTTGTTCGAGACGAACCGGTAGGGGTCCTTGTGGTGCAACTGCACGATGTGCTCTGCGATGGGGTTGAGGAATCTGTGATCGTAGTTGCCGGATCGAAGGAGCCCACTCAGGATCTGGTAGCCGTAGGGAGACTGGGGCGCGCCCGGCTGGAGTTGGATTGGCTGGGTCCCCAGGCGGCGGAGCTCGGTGGCCCAGCTCGAGGGCAAGTGCGGTTTGTTGTCGGGGTCCGTCGCCGAGGCCAGTGCCATGCCCATGTTGTGCTGGAACTGTTTGGTGAGATCCAGTCTGGTCTTGTGCTCCCCTGCCGTACCGTCCAGCGCCATGCGGCCGTAGAAGTCCAGAGCTTCCTTCGGGCCGCCGAGGGACTTGTAGAAGGGTGTTGAGAAGTCGGGGTCCTTCGCGTTGTACTTCATGATGGAGTTCAGTTCGGTGAACTGTTTGTCCGTCATCTCCGGGCCGAGCTTCGCGAGTTCCGCCGCGCGCTCGGCCTGGGCTTCGTCCAGGGAGTCGTACGAGCTGTGGCCGGCGTTGTGTCGGTCGTTGCCGTGGCTCTTGCGCAGGGCGCGGGCGACCGAAGCGTCGATCTCCGACGCTCGGGCGAGAAGCCGGTTGATCCGGTCCTCCAACTCCTGCTTGGCGTCGAGCTGTTCCTGCGTACGTTCGTCGGTGTCGCCCCGGATGTGCACGAAGAAGCAACGGACCTGACCGTCGCCGATGTCGTCGACGCGGATGCCGAGGTTCGAGGCATCCACCTGGACCGCCGTCTTGATCTTCTTCTGGAGTGAGTCCAGCTCCGTGTGGGCGTCGTCAAGGACGTGGTAGATGCTGTTCGCCTCCGTACGGAGGTCAGCGATCTCCTTCGTCGTCTTGGTGACGAACCCACGTGTCACCGTGGCGTTCTGTCCGGCCCAGCGAGCCGCGTCCGACTTCGCCTGCATGCCCTTGCGGGCATTCTCCGAGAGTGTCTTCAGGCCGTCGACGGTGTTCTTCCAGTCGGAGACAGCCGTGCCGAGCTTGCCCAGATCGACTTCGAGGAGGTCCGTGTAGGTGAGGGGCATCGGGCGCTCCTACTTGAAGTACTCGTTGAGTTGGGACACCGGAACGGTCAATCCGTCATAGGACCGGAGGACGGAGGAGATTTTCTCGTCGTCGTTGGCGTGCAACTTCTTGCTGTAGTCGAGATGGTTGGAGATGTGCGCACAGGCCTGAAGGACCGACTTCACCTGAGACGTCCAGATCTCGACCGTCGTCTCCAAAGCGCCGCCCATCTCGAAATTGTGGGACTTCAGCGCGGCGGCCGACTGAGCGGTGGATCCGACACCGGTCTTTTCGGAACCTGCGCCCGCGATGTCCGCCTCTTTGTGAAGCTGGTCGTAGAGGATGAACGCCTCATGGCCTACGGCACCCAAGTCGTCCTGGTGCACCACCAGATCGCCGCCGCCGGCACTCCCCCGGTCGGCGAGCTGGTTGAGCTGCATGTGCTCTCCGTGTGTCCCGGCCACATTGGCCTTCGACTGCTCCCACTCGTCCCAGGCCATGCGCCCGCATCCCCCCGAAGTCCCGTATGCACCAGGCTCGCGCTCGCAACTGCTCGCGGCGCTTCTTACCGCCGCTTCAACTTACCAATGTGGCTCTTGGCGTGAATCGCTTGCACGGCGTCTCACATGAAGGTTTCACACACGTCCGGGCCGGCAGGCTCCTGATGTCCGGGCTCAGGTGGAGCCCGCCCCCCGGTCGGTGGGAGCGTGGTGGCCCGGGGCACTGGGAGGTGAGTACGGAGAAGGCGGATAGTGCGGTGAGGGGTACTGGAGTTGGCCCGGGGGGTACATGGTTACCGGGCCCGGCACGGCTTTCGGAGCACGGCGTTTGCGGACGATGACGAAGGCTGTGATCGCCCCGCCGAGGAGTGCGGCGACGCCGCCCAGCACGATCCACATGATGGTGCTGTCCTTGGACGCGGGGACTGACTTCTCGGTCTCGGTGTTCCTCTCCCGGGCGGGGGAATCGGCGGCATCGGTTGCCGACGGCTCGGGAGACGGCGACGCGGAGGATGCGGCCGCGAGGTCCGGGAGTGGGTATTCGTCTGCCGGGCCCGGGTCGCCGGGGTTCTGCAATGCGATGCGGGGGCGGACGATGCCGTAGCCGATGGAGTCGTTGCGCTTGGCGCCGTCGGTGGGGGCGCCGATGGTGTTGAGCATGACGCGGAGGACCTGGTTGTTGGTCCAGGTGGGGTGCTTGGACCAGATGAGGGCGGCGCTGGCGGAGGCGAGGGCGGTGGCGTCGCTGGTGCCGCTGGTCTTGCAGAGGCCGGTCTTACCTCCACAGGCATGAACCATGTCTTCGCCAGGGGCGGAGATGTCAACCTCGGGGCCGTACTGGGACCAGGACGCCCGACGGAGGTTCTTACCTACTGCCGCCACGGCCACGACACCGGGCGTGGCAGCCAGTTCGCTCATCTGATGCACCTTGTCGGCATCGTTGCCGACGCCTGCGAAGACCAGCGAGCCTTTGTCCACGGCGTACCTGACCGCCTCGGTCAGCTCAGGGTTTCTGTAGCCGCCGTCCATCGAGATGTTGATGACCTGGGCTCCGGAATCAGCAGCGTAACGAATGCTCTTGCTGAAATACCCCGACCCATCGAATGCACCCATCTCATCGGGATGTGGCATCCGGATGGGAAGGATTTTGGCCCCGGGGGCTAGCCCGAACGCACCGTCACCGCCTCCATACGCCCCCGTGCCAGCTATAAGCCCGGCCATTCCGGTCCCGTGACCGTCGTAATCCGTGTGCTCGTCGCCGACGCGGCTTGAAGGCGCGAAGTCCTTCCCTTCAAGTACCTGCCCTTCCAAGTCGGGATTATCCGGGTCGACTCCGGTGTCGATGACGGCGACCGTGATGCCCTTGCCGGTGCTGGTCTGCCACATCTGCTCGGCCTTCATCGCGTCAAGAAACCACTGCTGCTCGCGGGTTGAGGCGGCGTGGGCAGGTACTCCCGTGACTCCCACCAGTAGCAGGCCGAGTAGCGCCGATTCCATGGCACGGTGGCGTCCGTGTCGAGGGCTGGTGGTGTGCATGCGGTTCGCTCTCTCCGTTCCGGGATATGCGTCAGTCGACGGCCGGTGGTGCGGTGCGGTTGTTGTCCTGCCGTCGGTTCTCCTCGCTGCGGGCAGGACCGCGTGGCCGAACGTTCCTGTTGTCCGTGCTCGTTGAGGAGTTCGGCCCGGATACGCGACGGGTGGCTGTTCCTCTGTTCTCGCCAGGGCGAACCCCGCTGGGTGCACCGCCTACGATGCCGCCACGCGTCGTACCACCACCGGAGGTCGTACCGGTTCCTGCCGGCCCACCCGAGCCACCAGAGCTGCGCACCGTGCGGCCCGTCTGTTGTGGAGCGCCGCCGATGACGCCGCCGTTCGGCGAGGGGAGACGGCGACCGGGCGTCGGTCCCTGCTGACCGGCCGCTCGTCCTGTGGGAGTCGCCGTACCGGTGGTGGGGCCCATCGGGGGGCGACCGGTCGAGGCCGGTGGTGCCCCCACCACTGTTCCACGATGGGTCGTTCCCGCCTGGCCGCCCATGGGCGGGGTGACCGGGCGACCCCCGATGATGCCGTTACTACCGCCCGGCACACGCGCGGCATTCGGAGATTGGAAAGCCTGACCAGCAGGGAACTGCGGCATTCGGCCAGTCATGGCCGACCGCCCCTGCGCCGTCGGGCCACCAACAGGCGAACCCTGCCTGCCCGTCACTGGCGGAACCCAATTCGAGTGTGGAGGACTTCCAGGCCCCTCCAACCGTCCGGCACCGGGCAGACCGTTCGGTGGACCCGTCGCTGTCCGCTTGTCCTGCGGCAGCGTCTCCACGGAATCGATAGCCATCCGGGTCGGAGGCTCGTCCACCGACGGTGCGACACGCTCCCGAGGAGGGGGATCCAACGATCGCTTCACGTCGGAAGTGTCGGAGGTGGTATCCCGGCTCCGCCGCCCTGAATCCAGCGAGGCAACTTCGCCGGTCGAAGGGGCACTCTGCGCAGAGGCACTCGGACGTGCCAGGTCAGAACTTTGTGCATCGACAGGGGCTGGCACGATCGCCGTCGGCGGCGGCGCGAACCTAGGCCGCTCCAGCGCATTCAGCTGCGTAGCCGAAAACGCGTAAGCCTGCCCCAGCTTCACCATCTCCGCGGCGGCCTCCTGCCGCAGCTTCTCCTTGCCGGCTGCCAGCGCCGCGAGTTCGGCTGCGGACTTGGCGGAGATGGTGTCCGCGTCGGGGTCGTTGTGGGCGACCGTCGCCGCGTCGAGGTTCGCCTGGGCTCCCTCCGCCGTGCGCGGGATCGCGGCCTGGGCGCGGGCGATGGCGTCGGAGGCCTGGGCCAGCCATTTCGCGGAGCTCTCGCTGAAGTCGCCCAAACGCAGGGTGGAGTTGGCGAGGTCGGCGGTCCAGGCGCGGAAGGCGTCGGCGCCCTCGCCCTTCCACTCGACCCACTGGGGGCGGACCTTGAGCTCGTCGGCGATCTTGCGGATTTCCTCGGCCGCCTTCGCCAACCGAACAGCCGCGGCCTGAACAGTGCCACTGTTCGCCTGGTCGAGCCACTGGAGCATGCGCTCGTGGCTCATGCCGTCGAACGTGCCGCCCGCCATCAGATCGTGCCTCCCGAGTCGCCGCCGTCCGCGGGTGCCTGTGCCTGATCCGGCGGTGTCGTGTCCCGGCCGGTACCGCCACGCTGTGGCAGACCCGGGTCGTACGCCCCGCCGTAGTGCTCCGTCGTCTCCGCGCTGATCGCCGCCATGCGGTCGCGGATGTCGAGGTCGATGTTCTGGTAACCCTTGTGGGCGGCGAGGACGGCGATGCCCATGCCCTCCATTGAGTCGGAGAGGAGCTTCGAGAGGTTCTCCAGTTCGGTGATGACCGTCTCGTATGCCGTGAAAAGGCCCGCAGCCTCCGCCCACTCGTCGTTGCCGCCGCCGAACCGGGTGCGTACGAGCTGTTCCTGGCCCACCGTGCCGGGGCCGGCGTCGGAGTCCTTGAGGTCGCTGATCAGCTGGTCGACGCGCTTCTGGAAGGCCGTGATCGACGACAGTTCGGTGACCAGGTCGGTGGCCGCGTCCCGCGCGGAGTCGAATACTGAGTCGAACAGGCCGGACACCCATGAACCATCCGAGGATCCGTCCGCCCCGTCGCCGTTCGACATCGTTGCCCTCCCCATAAAGCCGCTACCTCACCGACAACTCTAACTACCTGCTGTGACAGTGTCGTGGGCTGGTTCCGTGAACACATGAGTGCTCGTACTCAGATGTCGCTCCGGAGTGGGGGGAGTTGGTGGTGTTCATGGTTGTGGGGCGGGCCGTACTCCGGCCCGCCCCACCTCACGCCTCGCACCTCACACGGTCACGAAACCCGCCGCGCCCCCGCCGAAGGCACCGCCGCGAAGACCCGGGGGGCGGTGAAGTCGGCCTCGGCGAAGGCCTCCTCCACCGCCTTGGTGACCGCGTCCGCGTCGGTCGCGTCGACGAGGACGATCGCGGAGCCGCCGAAGCCGCCGCCGGTCATCCGGGCACCGAGAGCGCCGGCGGCGAGGGCGGTGTCGACGACGAGGTCCAGCTCGGGGCAGGAGATGCGGAAGTCGTCGCGGAGCGAGGCGTGGCCCTCGACCAGGACGGGACCGATCGCGCGGGTCTCGCCCGACTCCAGCAGGGAGACCACGCGCTCGACGCGCTGGTCCTCGGTGACCACGTGGCGGACGAGGCGGCGGACCTCCTCGTCGTCGCCGAGGCGGTCGAGGGCCGCGTCCAGCTCGTCGTAGGCGACGTCGCGCAGCGCGTCGACGCCGAGGAGGGCCGCGCCCTTCTCGCAGCCGGCGCGGCGCTTGCCGTACTCGCCCTCGCTGTGGGAGTGCTTGACCTGGGTGTCGACGACCAGCAGCTGCATGCCCTCGGCGGCCAGGTCGAAGGGGATCTGCCGCTGGGACAGGTCCCGGGTGTCGAGGAACAGGGCGTGGCCCGTCTCGCAGCACGCGGAGGCCGTCTGGTCCATGATCCCGGTCGGGGCGCCGACGTAGACGTTCTCCGCGCGCTGGCACAGGCGGGCCAGCTGCCAGCCCTTGAGGCCCAGGTCGTAGAGGTCGTTGAGGGCCAGGGCGACGACCACTTCGAGGGCCGCCGAGGAGGAGAGGCCGGCGCCCGTGGGGACCGTGGACGTCAGGTGCACGTCCGCGCCGGTCACCGCCGTGTGGCCCGCCTCGCGCAGCGCCCAGAGGACACCCGACGGGTACGCCGTCCAGGCACGGTCGGTCTCCGGGGTCAGCGCGTCGAGGGACAGTTCGACCACGCCGCCCTCGACGTCGTCGGAGTGCAGGCGCAGGACCCCGTCCGTGCGCCGGGAGACGGCGGCGACGGTGGTGTGCGGGAGGGCGAAGGGCATGACGAAGCCGTCGTTGTAGTCGGTGTGCTCTCCGATGAGGTTCACCCGGCCCGGCGCGGCCCACACTCCCTCCGGCGCCGCCCCGTAGAGCTCCTCGAACCGCTCGGCGACGACGACAGCCTCGCTCATCCCGTGACCCTGACCTTTCCGTACTGGACCGACGAACCGGCTCGGCCGATGAACTGGCCGAGCCGGCACACTACTTGGCGCGAACGGGCGCGGACCCGCGCCCCTGGGACCTTCCGCGCCCCACGACGCGCTACCGCGCGCCGCTGCGCCTTACTGCGCGCGCTCCTGCGTGAAGCGCCACGCGTCCGCCACGATCTCCGCGAGGTCCGCGCGCGACGGGTTCCAGCCGAGCCGCTCGCGGGCCGTGGCGGCGGAGGCGACCAGGGTGGCGGGGTCTCCGGCCCGGCGCGGGGCGACGACCTCGGGGATCGGGTGGCCGGTGACCCGGCGGACGGTCTCGATCACCTCGCGCACCGAGAAGCCGTTGCCGTTGCCCAGGTTGCAGATGAGGTGCTCGCCCGGCTGCGCGGCGTTCAGCGCCAGCAGGTGGGCGTCGGCGAGGTCGGCGACGTGGATGTAGTCGCGGACGCAGGTGCCGTCGGGGGTCGGGTAGTCCTCGCCGTAGACGGAGATCGCGTCCCGCCTGCCCTGCGCGACCTGGAGCACCAGCGGGATGAGGTGCGACTCGGGGTCGTGGCGCTCACCGCAGGCGCCGTACGCGCCGGCCACGTTGAAGTAGCGCAGCGAGACGGCGCCCAGGCCGTGGGCGGTGGCCTCGCCGGTGATCATGTGGTCGACGGCCAGCTTGGAGGCGCCGTACGGGCTGGTCGGCCTGGTCGGCGCGGACTCCACGATGGGGGTGGTCTCCGGCTCGCCGTAGGTGGCGGCCGTGGAGGAGAACACCAGCTTGCGGACGCCCGCCTCGCGCATCGCGGCGAGCAGGGCCATGGTGCCGCCGACGTTGTTGTCCCAGTACTTCTCGGGCTTCACGACGGACTCGCCGACCTGCGAGAACGCGGCGAAGTGCAGGACGGCGTCGAAGGAGCCGTCGAGCCACTTGGCGGCGTCGCGGATGTCGCCCTCGACGAAGGTGGCGCCGGCCGGGACGCCCTCGCGGAAGCCGGTCGAGAGGTTGTCGAGGACGACGACCTCGTGGCCCGCCTCCAGCAGGTGCTGGGCGACCACGCTGCCGACATACCCCGCGCCACCGGTGACCAGGTACTTGCCGTGGTGCTTCCCGCTCATGAACTCGCTACCTCTCGCAGTCGCTCGGCCGCGCGCTCCGGCGGCACGTCGTTGATGAACACGTTCATGCCGGATTCGGAACCCGCGAGAAACTTCAGCTTGCCGGTGGTGCGGCGAATGGTGAAGAGCTCCAGATGCAGCGCGAAGTCCTCGCGCTGGACACCCTCGAACTCCTCCAGCGTGCCGAACGGGGCCTGGTGCCAGGCCGCGATGTACGGCGTCGGAGGCTCGCCCTCGCCGAAGATCCGGTCGAAGCGCCTCAAGAGTTCCAGATAGACCTGGGGGAATTCTGTGCGGGCGTCCTCGTCGAGCGCGAGCAGGTCGGGCACGCGGCGCTTCGGGTACAGGTGCACCTCGTACGGCCAGTGCGCCGCGTACGGCACGAAGGCGACCCAGTGTGCGGTCTCCAAAACCACCCGCTCGCCCGCGAGCTCGCTCTGCAGGACGGCGTCGAAGAGGTTCTCGCCGCCGGTGGCGTCCTTGTGTGCGGCCAGTGAGCGGAGCATCAGCGCGGTGCGGGGTGTGGTGAAGGGGTACCCGTAGATCTGCCCGTGGGGGTGCCCCAGGGTCACACCTATCTCGGCGCCGCGGTTCTCGAAGCAGAACACCTGCTCGACCGAGGGGAGATTCGACAGCTCCGCCGTGCGGTCGGTCCACGCGTCCAGGACGAGGCGGGCCTGCTCGTCGGTCAGGTCGGCGAACGAGGCGTTGTGGTCCGAGGTGAAGCAGACGACCTCGCAGCGGCCGGAGTCGCCGGCGAGCGAGGGGAAGCGGTTCTCGAACACCACGGCGTCGTACGACGAGTCCGGGATCTCGCTGAGCCGGTCGCCCTCGGAGGGGCAGAGCGGGCATTCGTTCGCCGGGGGGTGGTAGATGCGGCCCTGGCGGTGCGAGGCGACCGCGACGGAGTCACCGAGCAGCGGGTCCCTGCGCACCTCCGAAGTGGTGACGGTGCGCTCCAGGGGCCGCCTGTCCACCGCGTCGCGCACGGTGTCGTCGCGCAGGTCGTAGTAGATCAGCTCACGACCGTCGGCCAGCCGGGTCGAGGTCTTCTTCACGCCGGACTCCCCATCCCACCCATCAAACAGAACCGAACACATCAAAGCACAAGTTCCGACGTTCGTCACCATCACAATCAAACAAAGATCACCAGATGCCGACTGAAGTGAGCTGTGCAGTGGAGAATCTCGCGGTCCCCACCTCGGAGGGGGAGCGGTTGGAGGATGAGCGGGACTCCGGATGACGCCGGGCGCGAGGGCCGGGGGCACTCCGGCCCTTGCGCCCTGCCCGACCGCGGCTAGGGTCGTGGCTGGTGACGGTCACCGAGGAGGGGGATCCGAGGGTGTACGGAACAGTGACGGCGGTCAGCAGCAACGGCGAGTACTCGTTCACCAAGCCGAACCGGGACAGCATCACGCTGCTCGCCGGGCTCGGGGTGGAGGGTGATGTGCATGCCGGTGTGACGGTCAAGCACCGTTCACGGGTGGCGCAGGATCCCACACAACCGAACCTGCGCCAGGTCCACTTGATCCATGAAGAACTCTTCGCCGAGGTCGATGCGGAGGGGTTCACGGTGACACCCGGTGACCTCGGCGAGAACATCACCACGAACGGCATCGATCTGCTCGGGCTGCCGGTGGGCACGCTGCTGCGCATCGGGGACGAGGCGGTCCTGGAGGTGACCGGCCTGCGCAATCCCTGCCTGCAGATCGACAACTTCAAGGCCGGGTTGCTGAAGCGGGTGGTCGGCCGCGACACGGCCGGGAAGCTCGTGCTCAAGGCCGGAATCATGAGCATCGTGAGGGAGGGCGGCGTGGTGCGGCCGGGCGACCCGATCAAGGCGGAACTCCCGAACGGGCCGCACCGCCCCTTGGAACGGGTCTGACATCCCACCGCGCTCTTGGTGGGACGCCCTGGTCAGTCCTCGAACAGCTCGGCCGCGTCGGTGACGTCGTAGGCCCGGTCCACCCAGATCTGGAGGATGTCAGGGTCGGTGCAGGCGCGTACCCGCCGGCGGACCTCGTCGGGTACGTCGATGTGCCGGCGGTCCAGGGTGCGCAGGACGCTCGCGATCCGCTCCTCGACCCGCCCCTCCTCACGCAGCTTCACCGCGACCGGGTTCTTGAAGAAGTAGTTGACCGGCATCATCAGTTCCTTCCACATCTTCTTCGCCTGGGCGTCCACCAAGCCCGACTCGACAAGCTCCGCGAACACCGCCGCGGTGTCCGGGTTCACGGTCCGCAGAACCGCCGCAAGGGGTTCCAGTATCGCAGCGGCATCCCGGCCTTTACCATGCGCGATCGCCGAAAACACCGCGAGAGTGACATCCCGCGCCACCTCCGCCTCGTCCGCGATCACCGGCACGTTGTCCGGTCCGAGGACGAGTGGTCGTACGACCAGAGAGGCCCAGTCCGGCAGACCGAAGCGGATGGGCTGGGCAGCCCATTTGGCGGTGGAGCGGTTCTGGGTCATGACGATCAGCACCGGCTCCACGCGGTACTTCTCGTGGAGGTAGGCGAGGTAGTACGGCCAGCTGCCCCTCTTCCGATCGTCCTTCTCCCCCTGCGATTCCAGGACCAGCAGGAAGGCACCCTCCTCGGTGTCCACCCGCAGCAGGCTGTCCACCCGGCGCTCCACCGGAGCGATCTCCGTCAGGTCCGTGTAGACCACGGAGATCGAGCGTGGCTCCGGGAAGGGCACATGGAACAGCCTCCGGAAGCTGCGGATCATGCCCTCGGTGTCCTTCTGGCAGATCTGATGCAGCGCCTCGTGCGGCGAGCTGACCATCGGATCTCCTTTCCGTCGGGATGCTCAACGAGCTATGCGGTCAGCAGTTCGCACCACACGTATTTGCCGCGATGGCCGAAGCGGGAGGACGACTGCCAGCCCCAGATGTCCGTGCAGGCGCGCACGAGGGCGAGGCCTCGGCCCGTTTCGGTGTCGGGCTTCGCCAAGTGGCCTGGGGGCTCCGGGGGTTCGGGGTCCGCGTCCCAGGCTCCGATCCAGAGCGTGCCGTTCGACCAGCGGACGCGCAGGGCCGCCGGGCCCTTGGTGTGCAGCACGGCGTTCGCGATCAGTTCCGTGGCGAGGAGTTCGGCGGGGTCGAGGAGGGCGGCCATTCCGGTCTTACGCTCCGTACCAAGACCCGTGTTTAGATGTGGCACATCTCTGACGCCCTAAAAACACGAACACTAGCTATCAAACCCCATGTAACCG
>NZ_JARGEE010000164.1:0-18872 GCF_033794485.1 Streptomyces sp. MB09-02B | reverse complement strand
TCCTTTTTTTGGGGGCTGGGAGTGTTGATAAGGGACAGGTAAGGGGGTTGGTCCGCGGCACGCCGCTCGCCGTGCGCGGGCGGCCCCCAGGGGGGAGCCTTGACCCTGGGGTCTGTCGCACGGTCGTGCGAGGAGGTGGTCGGCATGTCCGACGTCCACGCGTCAGGAGCGCGGACGACCGTCGAGACGGGACGCGTCGGCCATCCGCTGCTGTCGCTGGCGCTGGCCGCGATGATGGACGACGTCCAGGCCCACTCCGGCGCGGTGTACCTGCTGACGCCGGACGAGCCGGTCCTGGAGATGGCGGTCATGGCGGGGCTGCCGAGATCGTTCGCCGCGCCGTGGGAACGGGTCGGACTGAACTCGCCGATCCCGGTCTCCGAGGCCGTACGGGGGCGGCGGCTGGTGTGGGTCAGCGGCGAGGAGCAGATGGCCCGCCGCTATCCCCGGATCGCCGTGGTCCTGCCCTACCCGTTCGCCCTGGCCGCGCTGCCGGTGGCGACCCGTGACACCACCTACGGCGCCGTCTTCCTGACCTGGCCCGGCTCCCACCCGCCGGAGCTCAGCGAGCGCGAGCGGGACCAGCTGACGTCGGCCTGCGACCGGCTCGCGATGCGGCTGCGGCGCGCCGAGGAGGAGGGCCGGCCGGTGCTGCCGGAGCCGGACCTGTCGGCGCCGTCGACGACCACGGTCGCGGGGACGCTCGGCACGGTGGAGGCGGCGCGGATGGTGGCGCGGCTGCCGTACGGGATGTGCGCGCTCGATCTGCACGGGCGGATCACCTTCGCCAACGCGGCCACGGCCGAACTGCTCGGCATCCCGGTGAGCGGCCTGCTGGGCACCCAGTTGTGGGCGTCCGTGCCGTGGCTCAACGATCCCGCGTACGAGGACCGTTACCGGGCGGCCCTGATGAGCCAGCACGTGACCTCGTTCGTGGCGCTGCGACCGCCGAGCGACTGGCTGTCCTTCCGGCTCTACCCGGGGAGCAACGGTCTGAGCGTACGGATCTCCCGGGCCCGGGCGGTCGCCGAGGCCGAGCACGCGGCGCGGGAGGAGGACCACGGGCCGGGCCGGCTGGTGACCATCCACCACGTGCTGGCGCTGGCGAGCGCGCTCACCGAGGCGGTGGGGGTGCAGGACGTGGTGGAGCTGGTCGCCGACGAGATCGCCCCGGCCATCGGCAGCCAGGCCCTGGTGATGCTCGGTTCACGCGCCGGGCGGCTGCATGTGCTCGGGCACCGCGGCTACTCCGACCCGCACCTCGTCGAGCGCTTCGACGGGATGCCGCTCACCGCGGCGATGCCGGGGGCGCACGCCCTGACCACGGGGGTACCCGCGTTCTTCGAGTCCCGCCAGCAGCTGGAGCATCTCTACCCGCTGCGGCAGGACACCCCGGACGGGCTGGGCGCCTGGGCGTACATCCCGCTGATCGCCTCGGGGCGGCCGGTGGGCATCTGGGTCCTCGGGTACGCGGAGCCGCACCCGTTCCCGGCCGAGGAGCGCGCGGTGCTGACCAGCCTCAGCGGCCTCATCGCCCAGGCGCTGGAACGGGCGCTGTTGTACGACGCCAAGCACCAGGTGGCGCACGGGCTCCAGAAGGCGCTGCTGCCGCACTCGCTGCCGTCCATCCCGGGCATCGAGTCCGCCTCCCGCTATCTGCCCGCCACCCGTGGCATGGACATCGGCGGCGACTTCTTCGACCTGGTCCTCTCCCACGGGAGGGCGTCCGCCGTCATCGGGGACGTGCAGGGCCACAACGTGACGGCGGCGGGGCTGATGGGGCAGATCCGTACGGCGGTGCGCGCGTACACGACCGTCGGGCAGACACCGGAGGAGGTGATGAGCAGCACCAACCGGCTGCTGATCGACCTGGGTTCGGAACTGTTCGCCAGCTGTCTGTACCTGCGGCTGGACCCCGAGCACGGGACGGCCGTCATGGCGCGGGCCGGGCATCCGCCGCCCCTGCTGCGCCGGCCGGACGGGAAGGTGCGGGTGCTCGACCTCGCGGGCGGTCCGCTGCTGGGCATCGACGCGGCGGCCACGTACCCGACGACGGAGGTGGCCCTGACGGAGGGTTCGGTGCTGGCCCTGTACACGGACGGGCTGATCGAGTCGCCGGGCGTCGACATCGAGGACGCGCTGGCGGATCTCGGGGAGCGGCTGTCGACGACCGGGGAGCGGCCGCTGGACGCGCTGGCCGACTGTCTGGTGAGGGAGACCGAGGCGGCGGAGGAGCGTGCGGACGACGTGGCGCTGCTGCTGCTCCGGGCGACGGGGCGCTCCACGGGGTGAGGCCGCGCCCGACGCGATGCGGTCCGGCCCTCCCGCCGGAGGGCCGGACCGTGCCACCTGCCGGCCGGAACCGCTGTGGCGGGGCCGACGGGTGGGGCGTGGGGCGACGGCCGGGGACCAGTGGCCGCTGATCCCGGGCCGTCGTCCACGTACTCGGTGGCGCTGGCCTACTGCTGGACGCCCTGCTCGTCGACGCCCTGGTCGCCGACGCCCTGGTCGCCGACGCCCTGCTCGTGCTCCTGGCCCGCACCGGCGGCCGCGGCCTCGTCACCCGCACCGGCCACGGCACCCGCGTCGCCGGCACCGGCGGCTGCGGCGCCCTCTTCCTCGCCCGCGCCCGCCGCGGCGGCGCCCTCTTCCTCACCGGCACCGGCCACGGCACCGCCGTCGGCCTCCTCACCGGCTCCGGCGGCGGCGCCACCGTCGGCCTCTTCACCCGCACCGGCGGCGGCACCGCCGGCGGCTTCCTCACCGGCGCCCGCGCCGGCGTCGCCGAGGGTGGCGCCCGTGGCCGCGAGGGCGGTGGTGACCGGCTGGAAGAAGGTCTCGCCGCCGACGGTGCAGTCGCCGCTGCCGCCGGAGGTCAGACCGATGGCCTGGCCGTCCTCGGTGAAGAGCGAGCCGCCGCTGTCGCCGGGCTCGGCGCAGACGTCGGTCTGGATGAGACCGGTGACCGTGCCCTCGGGGTAGTTCACCGTGGCTTCGAGGCCGGTGACCTGGCCGTCGGCGAGCCCGGTGGTGCTGCCCATGCGGAAGACCTGGAGGCCGACCGCCGCCTCGCCGGCCGCGTTGATGTCGACCGTCTGGCCGTTGCCGAGGTCGACCGTGCTGGCCGCCTGGGTCGCCGGGTCGTTGTAGTTGACCAGGGCGAAGTCGCCCGCGCCCGGGAACGTGGCGGTCGCCGCGTCGACCGTGCCGATCGGCGCGCCGCCCTCCTCCTCGGACCACTCGGCTTCCGCGACACCGCAGTGACCGGCGGTCAGGAAGGCCGGGGCGCCTTCGGCGTTGACGACGTTGAAGCCGGCCGAGCAGCGGGCGCCGCCGCCGAAGATGGCGTCGCCGCCCTCCAGGAAGGGCTTGAAGGTGCCGGCGGACTTCTTGATGGTCGCCATGTCCGCGCCGAGCGACTTGACCGTCGACTCGATGGTGTCCCAGTTCTCGCCCGTGACCGTGGAGTCGGCGGTGACCTGGAGCTTGTTGGTGCGCGGGTCGATCGCCCAGGCGGTGCCGGGGACGGTGGCCTCCTCCTTCAGCGTGGCCGCGCCCTTCAGCAGCTCGGACCAGCTGTTCTCGACCTCACGGACCTCCGCGCCGGCCTCCTGGGCCTGGATGATCACGTTGTTGTCGTCGCCCTCGATCTGAAGACCGTCGATGACGTTGATGATGAGGCGCTGTTCGCCCGAGTCGTAATACGCGCCTGCGAACGCGTCACCGAGCAAGTCCTGCAGCTGGGAGGCGAGATCCGAGGCGTCACTCGCGGCGAGCGTCTTCGGGGCGGCGCCCTTGGCGTCCGTCTGCGACGCCATCGCGTTCGGCAGGATGAGGGCTGCCGCGCCGAGCGCCGCCACGCCGCCTGCGGCTATGTACGCCTTGCGCTTGGTGGCTCGTTTGTGACTCAACTCTTGACCTCCTGGGGACGGGGTCCGTACCGCCGTCCGGCGGGTGAACTGGGGGCGCCTGGTTGCCAGTTGGTACGGATGGTTCCGAGGGGGTGTTCAACGCTCCGCAAAAAGATTCCGATATTCCATTTCGCAAAGCGCGCTACGCCCCCCGTTCGCCTGCCATTTCACGACTTCCCGCCCGAGCGGCCTGTGGGAACCCTGTGACACCGGCGGACCGCCCCCTCCTGGACACACTCGGCCACCGCCCGGTAGCGGTCCGTCGACGCCGGTGATCGGGAAACCGGCTTCAGGGAATCTCCACACCGAATACCCGGCGGGGTCACGGCCGGTGGCAGTTCTGCACACGCGCGATTCGCGTACCGCGCCTTTGAGGAGGGACTGTCCAATTCGTTTTCCGGCAGGCAATCAAAGGCGTATGACGATGCCGCGATCCATGTGAAGAAGCTGCCCCCAAGCCGTGCCCGAGCCTGCACCAATGAACCGTCATGGTCACCAAGTGCGCTGGTGGGAGGCCATGTTGATTGGATGCGCACGGCGGCGATCTGCTTATATCCATCGCACCGCGGGGGCCGCCGAGCTCTCGTCGGACGGGAGCAGCCGGCTCTCGGTGACGAGAAGTGGGCACCCACGTGCGCGGCCGTCGTTCTGTCCCCAGAAGGGGGCCGCTCCCCCCTTATGAATAGCTATACGAAGGGAAGTTCCATCATGAACTCCACCCCCCAGGTTGAGACCGCCGAGATCTCGGACGCCGCCCTCGACGCCGTCTCCGGTGGCCTCTCGGTCAACGCCGTCGGCACCGTCACCGGCCTGGTGGACGGCATCGCCCCGGTCTCCGGCCTGGTCAACACGGCCGTCGGCACGGTCGAGGGTGTCACCGGTCTGAACACCGCCCCGGTCACCAGCCTGGTCGCCGGCATCTGATCGGCCCCCAGTGCCGCTGAGTCCCGGAACCACCTGACAGGTTCCGGGACTCTCGGGGTGCCCTGAAGCCCTACAAGGGAAGTCCCGTGCAGTTCCGCCAACAGGCCCTCGCCAAGCTCCAGTCACCGGAGGAACTCGACCTCCCGGTGCGCTTCGCCCGCCCCCAGGGCTGGCTGGTGCTGTCCGTCACGGTGGTCGCGATGGCCGCCGCCTCCGTATGGGCCGTCACGGGTTCCGTCGCCTCCACGGTCGGCGCGCCCGCCGTCCTCACCCACGGGCAGGGCAGTTACGTCCTCCAGAGCCCGGTCGCCGGGCAGGTCACCGCCGTCCTCGCGAAGCAGGGTGAGCGGTTGCCCGCCAGGGCTCCCGTCCTGAAGGTCGCCACCGCCGACGGCGAGCAGGTCGTACGGTCCGTCGCGGCCGGCCGGGTCTCCGCGCTCGCGGCCACCATCGGCCAGATCATTCAGACCGGCGCGAACGTCGCGGCCGTCGAGAAGGTCGCCGACGCCGACGACCCGCTCTACGCGACGGTGTACGTCCCCGCCGAGAACGCGGCCTCGATCCCGAAGGACGCCGAGGTGGACCTGACCGTGCAGTCGGCGCCCACCCAGCGGTACGGCGTGCTGCGCGGCCATGTGAAGAAGGTGGACCGCACCGCGCAGACCCCGCAGTCCATCGGCGCGTTCCTCGGTGACACCCAGCTGGGCGAGCAGTTCACCAAGAAGGGCCGACCCGTGGCCGTCACCGTACGGCTGGACCGCGAGGCGTCGACCGAGTCGGGCTACGAGTGGTCCTCGCAGGACGGGCCGCCGTTCGAGCTGACCTCCATGACCATGGCCACGGCGTCGATCCGGCTGGCCGACGAGCGTCCGATCGATTGGCTGCTGCCGTGACCGCGTCCCAGGACACCGCCCGGCCGCCCGCACGCGGCAGACGCAAGGCAGCCCCGTCGAAGCGCCCCGTGCCCAAGGGCAGGCAGAAGACCGTGCGTACGCCGACCGTCCTCCAGATGGAGGCCGTGGAGTGCGGCGCCGCGTCCCTCGCCATGGTGCTCGGCCACTACGGACGGCACATCCCGCTGGAGGAACTGCGCATCGCCTGCGGTGTCTCCCGGGACGGCTCGCGCGCCAGCAACCTGCTGAAGGCGGCCCGCAGTTACGGCCTGACCGCCAAGGGCATGCAGATGGACGTGGCCGCCCTCGCCGAGGTGAAGGCACCGGCCGTCCTCTTCTGGGAGTTCAACCACTACGTCGTCTACGACGGCATGGGCCGCCGCTTCGGCCGGCGCGGCGTCCACATCAACGACCCCGGCAAGGGCCGCCGGTTCGTGCCCATGGAGGACTTCGACGCAAGCTTCACCGGTGTCGTCCTCGTCATGGAGCCGGGCGACGCCTTCGAGAGGGGCGGACGCAGGCCCGGTGTCCTCGGCGCCATGCCCGCCCGGATGCGCGGCACCTCCGGCACCCTGCCCGCCGCCGTCCTCGCCAGCCTGCTGCTGGTGGCGGTCGGCGCGGCCGTCCCCGCGCTGAGCCGCACCTATATCGACATGTTCCTGATCGGCGGCCAGACCTCCCTGCTGGGCGTGCTGTTCGCGTCGATGGGCGCGTGCGTGCTACTGACGGTCCTGCTGACCTGGCTGCAGCAGGCCAACCTGCTGCGCGGCCGACTGATCTCCTCCACCCTCTCCAGCGCCCGCTTCCTGCGGCACCTGCTGCGGCTGCCCGTCACCTTCTTCTCCCAGCGCAGCCCCGCCGACCTCGTGCAGCGGCTCCAGTCCAACGACGCGGTGGCCGAGACCCTGGCCCGGGATCTCGCGGCGGCCGGTGTGGACGCGGTCGTGGTCGTCCTCTACGCCGTGCTCCTCTACACGTACGACCCGCAGCTCACCTTCGTCGGCATCGGGGTGGCGCTGCTGAACGTGGTGGCGATGCGGGTGGTGATCCGGCTGCGCGCGACCCGTACGGCGAAGCTGCGCGCGGACAACGCTCGGCTCACCAACACGGCGTACACCGGGCTCCAGCTGATCGAGACGATGAAGGCGACCGGCGGCGAGGAGGGCTACTTCCGCAAGTGGGCCGGGCAGCACGCCACCACGCTGGAGGAGCAGCAGCGGCTCGGGGTGCCGAGCGCCTGGCTGGGGGTGGTCGCCCCGACCCTGGCCACGCTCAACAGTGCGCTCATCCTCTGGATCGGCGGCATGCGGGCGGTCGAGGGCCATATATCCGTGGGCCTGCTGGTCGCGTTCCAGGCGCTGGTCACCCGGTTCACGGCGCCCCTCACCCGCCTCAACGGGGTGGCGGGCCGGATCCAGGACTTCGCGGCCGACGTGGCCCGGCTGAAGGACGTGGAGAACTTCCAGGCCGACCCGCTGTACGCCCGCCCGGACGCCGCCGAGTCCACGCGCCGGCTGAACGGCCACGTCGAGCTGGAGAACATCACCTTCGGCTACAGCCCCCTCGACAAGCCCCTGCTCACCGGCTTCGACCTCACCGTGGGCCCGGGGCAACAGGTGGCGCTCGTCGGCGGCTCCGGCAGCGGCAAGTCGACGGTGTCGAGGCTGATCTCTGGCCTCTACACCCCGTGGGAGGGCGTGATCCGCATCGACGGACGCCGCCTGGAGGACATCCCGAGGGGGGCTCTGGCCGCCTCCGTCTCCTTCGTCGACCAGGAGGTGTTCCTGTTCGAGGGCACGGTCCGCGACAACGTGGCCCTGTGGGACCCCTCGATCCCGGACGAGGCCGTCGTGGAGGCGCTGCGGGACGCGGCCCTGTACGACGTGGTGACGCGCCGCCCGGGCGGCATCCACAGCAGGGTCGAGCAGGACGGACGCAACTTCTCCGGCGGCCAGCGCCAACGCCTGGAGATCGCGCGGGCGTTGGTCCGCAGGCCCAGCATCCTCGTCCTCGACGAGGTGACCAGCGCGCTCGACGCGGAGACCGAGCTCACCGTCATGGACAACCTGCGCAAGCGCGGCTGCGCCTGTGTGGTGATCGCCCACCGGCTCTCCACCGTCCGCGACAGCGACGAGATCGTCGTCCTGCAGCACGGCACGATCGTGGAGCGCGGCCGGCACGAGGAGCTGGTGGGACGCGGCGGCGCGTACGCCCAGCTGGTCAGGGAGCGTTGAGATGACCTCCGTGCACGAGGGCCAAGGCGGTCAGGGCGGTCAGGGCGGCTACGACGGCGACCTCGTCCTCGGTGCGCTCGGCGCGATGGGCACCCCCCTCGACTGCGCCGGCCACACCCGCCTGGACCTCGAAGGCCCGCAGACACTGTGGCTGGTGGCCTCCGGTGCCCTGGACCTGTTCGCGGTCGACGCCGGCCAGCAGGGCCACTGGCACCATCTGGGCCGCCTCGAAGCGGGTGCGCTGCTGCTCGGCCCGGTCGCCGGGCCCCAGCACACCCTGGTCGCCCGCCCACTGCGCGACTGCGTGGTCCGGCGCATCGGACTGCGGGAGCTGTACCAGCAGGGGGGCACCGAGACCTGGTCGTACGACGAATGGGGCAACCCGCAGCTCGTGCCCCCGCAGACCAGCCCCCTCGAATACGCCCTCGCCCTGGGCGTCGGCCGGGGCCTGTCCATCCTCTTCCAGGCACCGATGGCCACCGAGCAGGCCGCCGCGCCCACCGACGACGACGTGTTCTGGATGCGGGTGCCGCCCGGCAGCGTCCAGTACGGCTCGCTGTACGGCGCTCAGGCGGCGGCCGATCTGCTGATGGACCCGGGGGTCTGGCAGAGCATGGTCGACCAGCAGTACCGGCTGCTGGCCACGCTGGACCGCTGGATCGAGCAGCTGGAGCGCACCCACGAGGACCGTACGGCCGCCGGGATCAAGGCCGGTGAGGCGGTACGCGCCCAGGCCGACCGCACCCTGCTCGCCTCCATCGGCAAGTCGTCCGCGAACCGGCGTACGACGGCGGCCGACGCGGACGCCACGTACGCCGCCTGCGGGCTCGTCGCCCGGGCGGCGGGGATCTCGCTGTCCGAACCGGCGCAGAGCGGAACCGAGAGCGACCGGCTCGACCCGGTGGAGCGCATCGCGCTCGCCTCCCGGGTCCGTGTCCGTGCCGTACGCCTCGCCGGGAGCTGGTGGCGGGAGAACGTCGGCCCGCTGGTCGGGCACCGGGCGCTGTCGGGTGCGCCGGTGGCGCTGCTGTGGCGGCGCGGCGGATATGTGGCCGTTCAGCCGTCGTCCGGCCGGGAGACACCGATCGAGAAGGCGAACGCGGCCGAGTTCGAGCCGCGTGCCGTGATGTTCTACCGCCCGCTGCCCGAACGGGTGCTGAGCCCGCTGCGCCTGATGCGGTTCAGCCTGCACGGGACGAGCGGTGACATGACGGGCCTGCTGCTCAGCGGGCTGGTGACGGTCGTGCTCGGCTCGCTGGTCCCCATCGCGACGGGCCGGATCCTCGGCGAGTACGTGCCGAAGGCCCAGGAGAACCTGATCGTGCAGGTCTGTCTGGCGATCATGCTGGCGAGCGTGGTGTCGGCGGCGTTCCTGCTGCTGCAGAACCTGACGATCCTCCGGCTGGAGGGCCGTATCGAGGCGACGCTGCAACCGGCGGTGTGGGACCGGCTGTTGCGCCTCCCGACGAAGTTCTTCACCTCGCGGTCCACGGGCGAACTGGCCAGCGCCGCCATGGGCATCAGCGCGATCCGCCGCACGCTGGCGGGCGTAGGCCCTGTGGTCGCCCAGTCGGTGACGGTCGGCGCGGTGAACCTCGCCCTGCTGCTCTGGTTCAGCGTCCCGATGGCCCTGGCGGCGATCGGCATGCTGGTGGTCGTGGCGGCGGTGTTCCTGGGCCTCGGTCTCTGGCAGGTCCGCTGGCAGCGCCGGCTGGTGGTGCTGGGCAACAAGCTGAACAACCAGGCATTCCAGACCCTGCGGGGTCTGCCGAAGCTCCGGGTGGCGGCCGCCGAGAACTACGCCTACGCGGCGTGGGCGGGCGAGTTCGCGCGCAGCCGGGAGCTGCAGCAGAAGGTCGGTGGCATCAAGAACCTCAACACGGTGCTGGGGACGGTGTATCTGCCGCTGTGCACCCTGCTGATGTTCATGCTGCTGGCGGGTCCGGCGCGGGGTTCGATGTCGGCGGCGGAGTTCCTGACCTTCAACACCTCGGTGACGATGCTGCTGACGTCGGTGACCCAGCTGACGGGGGCGTTCGTGTCGGCGGTGGCGGTGCTGCCGCTGTTCGAGGAGATCAAGCCGGTGCTGGAGGCGACGCCGGAGGTCCGCACGGGGAGCACCCGGCCGGGCGTGCTGTCCGGCGCGCTGGAGGCCCGCCGGGTCTCCTTCCGTTACGCCGACGACGGACCGCTCGTGCTGGACGACGTGTCCTTCTCCGTGGCGCCCGGGGAGTTCGTGGCGGTCGTCGGCCCGAGCGGCTGCGGGAAGTCGACGCTGCTGCGCCTGCTCATCGGCTTCGACAAGCCTGTCTCCGGGAGCGTCCTGTACGACGGTCAGGACCTCGGCGCGCTGGACCAGTCCGCCGTACGCCGTCAGTGCGGGGTCGTGCTGCAGCACGCCCAGCCGTTCACCGGCTCGATCCTGGACGTCATCTGCGGCACCGAGCCGTACACGCCGGAGGAGGCGATGGCGGCGGCCGCGATGGCGGGCCTGGCGGAGGACATCCAGCGCATGCCGATGGGCCTGCACACCATCGTCCAGGGCAACGGCGCGATCTCCGGCGGACAGCGGCAACGCCTGATGATCGCGCAGGCGTTGATCCGTCGGCCCCGGGTCCTCTTCTTCGACGAGGCCACCAGCGCCCTCGACAACGAGACCCAGCGCACGGTCATCGAGAGCACGCGGGCCCTGAACGCCACGCGGATCGTCATCGCCCACCGCTTGTCCACGGTGATGGACGCGGACCGCGTGGTGGTGATGGAGGACGGCAAGGTGGCGGAGGTGGGGGCACCGGGCGAGCTGCTGGCGAACCCGGCGGGGCGGCTGCACGAGCTGGTCCGCCGCCAGATGGCCTGACCGGCCCCCTGCCCGTCCGTTTTCGGGGCTCCGCCCCGGACCCCGTTCGCGCAGTTCCCCGCGCCCCTTGAAGGGCCGGATGCGCGCCGCTCAGAGCAAGAGGTCGCGCTCGTACCAGGTGCCCGTCCCACCGCTGAGGTGTTCCGGGTCGGCCGGACCGACGGGCACGAACCCGGCCTTGATCAGCACCTTCCGGGAGGCGGCGTTGTGGTGGGCCACGGCCGCCCGCAGGGTGCGCAGGCCGTGCTCGGTCGCCGCCCACCCGCACAGCTTCCGTACGGTCGCCGTCGCCACGCCCTGGCCGGCGACGTGCTGGGCGACTCGGTAGCCGAGGTCCGCGGAGTGGTCCTCGATGTCGACCAGGTTGAACCGGCCGAGTACCGAGCCGTCCTCGGCCACGAGCACGTGGAAGGCGCAGACACCGGCCTCCTGCTCGGCCAGCAGGGCGTGGAATCGGTCGGTGAACTGCGTGAAGAACGCATCGCCTCGGTCGGGGATCGAGGCGGCGAAGTAGGCACGGTTCGCCAGTTCGAAGTCCAGGACCGCCGCGGCATGTTCGGCACACAGCCGTTGCAACTCGGGCATCGCGCGACCCTAGTCGGAGGGAGCGCCGAGGGCACCTGGTTTCTTCCGCCCGGCAGGCGCCGGCCCCGGGATGAGGAGGACCGAGGCGACCGGCACCGCGGCGAGGGCCAGCCACGGGACGGGGGCCGGCAGACGGGCGTCCATCAGGGCTCCCGCCGCCGCGCTTCCCACCAGCACGATCAGGCCGGACACGGAGGACATCGCCCCGGTGTAGAGCCCCAGGCGGCCCTCCACGGCGAGATCGGGCACCCATGCGCGAGCCGCCGGAGCCACCAGCATCTGCCCCAGTGTCAGGAGGATCACGAAGGCGGCGGCGGGCAGCAGTCCCGCCGTGCCCGTCCACTCCGCGGGCAGAGCCAGGCCCACCACCACGAATCCGGAGGCGATCAGGAGCAACCCGCCGGCCATGGACCGCCGCAGGTCGAGCCGCCCGGCCGCCCACCGTGTCACCGGCAGCTGGGCCGCCACGACCAGCAGCGACGACAACCCGAACAGCCAGGCCAGCGCCGCCTGCGACCCGGTGGCCCGCTCCACCTCGTCGGGCAGGAGCAGGTACAGCTGGTTGTAGGCCAGCAGGTAGGCGCCGTACGCACAGCACAGCGCGAGGAACCGCCGGTTGCGCAACAGCCCGCCGAGGCCGCCCCGCACCTCGACGCGCTCCCGCCCCGGGATGTGCTGCGGCAGCAGCCGGAAGTGCCCGGCGAGGACCAGGACGAAGACTCCGGCGCCCGCGAGGCAGACCACCCGGTAGTCCACGGCCAGCAACAACGCGCCGATCAACGGCCCGACGAACGCCCCGGCCTGCCCCGCCACCGTGAACAGCGCGAGCACGCCGGTACGGGGCCCGCCGCCCGACTCCTCCCAGACCACCGCCTGCCGGGCGACCTCGGACTCGACGGCCGGGGAGAAGAGGGCAGCGGCGAACCCGATCAGCAGCACCGACCCGATGACCGACCAGTCCTCGTCCGCGTACCCGAGCCACACGAACCCGGCGATCCGCAGCACGCACCCGGCCAGCACCACGGGCCGTACGCCGTACCGGTCGGCGAGCGCACCGCCGACCACGAACAGCCCCTGCTGACTGAAGGTCCGCAGTCCCAGCACGAAGCCGACCATCCAGCCGGCCATGCCTATCGCCGTGCCGAGGTGCTCGGCGAGGAACGGCAGCACCGCGAAGAAGCCGATGTTGAAGGCGAGTTGGGTGAGGATCAGCAGCCGCAGGAGAGGGCTGAGTTTCGCCCAGGTTCCGCGCCGCGACACCTTGACGGCGCCGCCCCCGGCCACCTCGCGCGCTCCCTGTTTTCTCTCGGTCCTCTCCGCGGTCGTTCGCCCCGCGGGTTTCGCGGTCGGGTGCTGGTCGGGCTCGGTCATCCGGTCTCTCTGACGGTGGGGGCGGCGGCGGGCTCGGGTCGGTGTGCGGCACCGGCGAGCGGACGGCGCGGCAGGCGTGGCAGGCGCACCCCGCCCGTCGCCGTGACCGCGAGCGCGCCGAGGAGGGCGAGTGCGGTGGCGGGGGCCAGGACGGCCCAGGGAGCGCGTTCGGCGTAGGGCTGGTTCTCGGCGAGGAGGAGGCCCCATTCCGGATCCGGCGGCTGCGCGCCGAGGCCGAGGAAGCCCAGGGTGGTCAGGGCGAGGGCCACGCCGGGCAGGCGCAGCAGGGCGTGGCGGGCGACGGGCGGCAGCACGGCGGGCAGCAGCTCGCGGCGGAGCAGATACGCGTCGTCGGCGCCCAACCCCCTCGTGGCCGTGATGTGCGTCGTGGCCCGCTCCTGTTCGAGCAGGGCCGTGGTGTGCGCGGCCAGGGGCACCCAGGCGACGGCGGCCACGGCCAGCGCGGGTGTCGCCGCTCCGCCGCCGACCACTCCGGCGACGAGGAGACCCGCGAGGACCGCGGGCACGGCGTTGACGGTGTCGACGAGGGGCCCGGAGAAGCGGGGCAGCAACCCGAGCAGCACACCGGTCAGCAGCGCGGCGGCGCTGATCGCGACGGCCAGGGCGAGGGTCGTGAAGGCGCCGTGACCGATGCGGGCGAGGAGGTCACGCCCGAGCGCGTCGGTGCCCAACGGGTGTGCCCAGGAAGGGGGTTGGAGCCGGGCCCCGGTGTCGAGGGCGAGCGGGTCGCGGGTCAGGCCGAGCCCGACGACCGCCAGCAGGAGGCCGCCGTGCAGCAGGGGGGCGCGGCTCGGGGCCGGTGGTGCGGGCCGGTGCAGGGAGTGGAGCGCGCCGTCGCGCAGGGCGGGGCCGATGAGGCGGTGGACGGCGAGGCGGGCGAGGGCCCCGGCGACGGCGGCGAGGAGAACGAGGGCGAGGGTGCCGGCCTGGAGGACGGGGAGGTCCTGGGCGAGGGCGGCCTGGAGGGTGGTGCGGCCGAGGCCGGGTATGTCGAAGACCTGCTCGACGGTGACGGCACCGCCGGTGAGGCCGACCACGAACAGGCCGAGGTTGGGCAGCAGTCCGGGTACGCAGCGGCGTACGGCGTGGCGGGCGGTGGCCCGCCCGGGTATGCCCCGCGCGGCGGCGGCCAGCGCCCAGGGCTCGGCGAAGGCACCGGGCAACAGGTCGTCGAGCATCCGGCCGAGCAGCGCGCCGGCGGGCAGGCCGAGGGCGAGGGCGGGCAGCACCATCCACCGCGGCCCGTACCAGCCGAGCGCGGGCAGCCACCCGAGGTGGACCCCGACGACGACGGCGAGCACGGAGGCGGTGAGGAACTCGGGCAGCGCGGCGAGCATCGCGGCACCGCTGCCTCCGCCTCGGCGGTCGTCGAGACGGCGGTGCGCGCCGAGCCACAACGTGCGGGCGCAAACCGCCGCGGCCGTGGCCGCCGCGACGAGAAGCGCGGCGGCCATCAGCAGCAGGGAGACGCCGAGGGCCTGGAGGACGGACGGGGTGACCTCGGCGCCGGAGATCCACGACCGGCCCGCGTCACCGCGCGCCAGCCCGCCGAACCACTCCCCCAGGAGCCTCAAGGGACCCGCGTCGAGGCCGAGTTCGTCGCGTACGGCGGCCAGGACCTCCGGCGTCGGGTCGCGTTCGGCGGAGCGTGCCTTGAGGACGGTCAGCGCCGGGTCGGTGCGCGACAGCCACGGCAGCAGGCCGATGCCGCACAGCAGGCCGGCGGCGAGCAGGGCTCGCCAGAGTGCCCGTTTCAGCGCCGGGTCCCCGTGCCGACCAGCGTGCGCTCGTACGGGTCGAGGATCACGCCCCGCACGGAGGCGTCGACACCGGTGATGATCCGCTGGTGGACGAGCGGGACGGTGGCGTCGGTGGCGAGGATCGCCGCCTCGGCGTTCATGGCCGCCTGCTGCCGCTTGGCGGTGTCGGACTCCTTCTCGGCGGCGGCGACGGCACGGTCGACCTTCTTGTCGCAGAGCAGGGCGAGGTTGTAACTGCCGTCGCAGGTGAAGTCGCTGGCCAGGATGGTGACGGGGTCACCGGTGTCGAGCAGGGAGTTGCGGGCGCCGACGAAGGCGTCGAACTTGCCTGCGAGAACGTCGCTCTCCAGCCGCGAGTACTCGCGGACCTCCAGCTTGACCTCGAACCCGGCCTCCCTGAGCTGCTGTTGCAGCACCTGGGCGACCTCGGGCAGTTCGGGCCGGTTGTCGTAGGTGGCGATGGTCACGGAGGTGCCGTCGGGGTCGGCGGCCTTCGCGCGGCCGACCGGTTCGACACGCTTGCCGGCGGCCCAGGTCACGGCGGGGCCGAAGATGCCGACCCCGGCGTCCGCGTGGCCCTCGTACACGTCCTTGGCGAGGACGGAGCCGTCGACGGCCTCGCGGGCGGCGGCCCGCAGCTTCGGGTCCTTGAAAGCGCCGGTCCTGGTGTTGAGCAGGAGGCTGGTGGTGCGGGTGGTGGCCGTCTCGCGACGGGTGCCCTTGTCGAGGGTGGCGGCCTGCGACACAGGGACGGCCTCGGCGACGTCGACCTGGTCGGTGCGCAGGGCGTTGGTGCGCGCGGAGCCGTCGGCTATGAACTTGGCGTCGATGCCGCTCGCCTGGGCGCGCCCGCCCCAGTAGTCCTCGAAGCGGTCCAGGGTGGCCGCGGTGGTGCCGGTGACCTTGGTGAGCTCGAACGGGCCGGTGGCCGTGCCGACCGGGTTCACGCGCTTGCCGCCGTATGCCTTGGCGGACAGGATCGCGAGGCCGGGGCTGGTGAGCCTGAGCGGCAGGGCGGGGTCCGGGCTTTCGGTGGTGACGCGCACCTGGCGGTCGCCCTCGGCCTTCGCGGTGAGGCTGATGCCGGAGAGCGCGGCGGTGACCGGCTCGGCCTCGGTGGCCCGGGTGAGGGCGGTGGCGACGGTGGCCGGGGTGACGTCGCCGCCGTCCTGGAAGGTGGCCTCGCGCAGGGTGAAGAGCCAGTTCCGGTCGTTCTCGCGGGTCCAGGACTCGGCGAGCGCGGGGGCCGGGACGCCGTTGGCGTCCAGCTTGGTCAGGCCTTCGGTGACGCCGAGCCGGCTGAGGAGGGTGGCGTCGGCGCCGTACGGCGAGAAGTTCTCGGCGGGCGGGAAGGCGAGGGCCACGCGCAGTCGGGAGCCGTCGCCGGAGGCGTCGTCGGTGGTCCCTCCGTCCGAGGCGAAGCAGCCGGTCAGCAGGGGGGCGAGGAGCAGGCCGGCGACGGCGCGACGGCGACGGGGAGAGCGCATGGTCCTTGGTTCTCTGTGGGGAGCGGGCGGCGGCGGAACGGAACGACGGGGTGGGGCATCACGCAGGCTACATGACAATGATTGTCATCTAGTCGGCGAGGCGGTGCCGCCCACGGGGCACCGACACCGGTTCCGGCACTGGCACTGGCACTGGCACTGGCACTGGCACTGGCACTGGCACTGGCACCGAGGCCGATACCGACACCGGGACCTCGAAGTGCACCACCCGTTCCCCGGTCGTCTCGCGCTCGTCGCACACGGCCTCGCCCTGCGAACGCCAGAAGTCCTCGGCGCCGGGCACCGCGGGGTCGGTGTGCAGGTACACGGACCGGTAACCGCCGTCGGCCGCAGCGAAGTCCAGCAGCGCGGCGACCAGCCGCCGGGCCAGCCCACGCCGCCGGTGCTCGGGACGGACGTACACCCGGCGCAGCTGCGCGGTCTCCCCGGACGGGTAACGCTCGGCCAGCCAACGGGGGTTGGGGGGATGGGCGGGCCCCCGCGAGTCCAGCGCGCCCGTGGCAACGACCGCACCGTCCCGCTCGTCGACCGCCACCAGGAGCACATGGCGGTCGGGGTCGACGTACGCGCCCCGCAGATCGATGATGTCGCCGTGCCAGCGCGGCACATAGCCGGTGCCGAAGTCCCGGTAGACGGTGTCGAGCATCACCGTCCGCGCGCCGTCGATGTCCTCGGGCCCCGCCACCCTGATGTCGTAGTCCTGCACCTGCACATCATATGCAATTAGTCTGATCATTTCGATCAGGGGCGGTCTGCAGACCCTTCGGCGGGTGGTGCTACCGCGGCGCGCGGGCGGCCTGGATGCGACGGTGTGCCACCGGCCGCCGTACGGGACACGCGTGTTGACGCGACTACCGGGTACTCCGGAGGTCATGCGGATGAGCGTGGTGGATGTGGGATCGAACACGGTACGACTCGTGGTGGCGGACGCCGAGGGGGGTGTGCCGCTGCCGGTGCACACCGCGAAGTGGCGCCTGCGGCTGTCCGAGCAGGTGCCGCCCGGGGGTGAGGTGCCCGACGAGGCCGTACGGCGGTTGTGCCGGGCGGTCACGGCGGCGGCACGCACGGCGGAGAGATGGAAGGCGTCGACACCACTGGCGTTCGCGACCGCAGTGGTGCGGTCCGCGCCGAACTGCCGTGAGGTGCTGCGCACCGTGCGCGCGGAGACCGGTGTGCCGATCTGCACCCTGCCCGGCGAGGTGGAGGCCGAACTCACCTTCCTCGGCGCGCGGCGGTGGATGGGCTGGCGATCGGGGCCGCTGGCCCTGCTGGACATCGGGGGCGGCTCGCTGGAGGTGGCCTTCGGGCGGGGACGGCTGCCGGACTTCGTGGCCTCGCTGCCGCTGGGCGCCAACCGGCTGACGCACGAGTTCTTCCACGGGCAGGACCCGCCGTCGGCGGAGAGCATCAAGGCGCTGCGCCGGAAGGTCCGTCACCAGCTCCGGGACGTCTCGGCCCGCATCCGGTGGGAGGGACCGCGCACCGCCGTGGCGACCTCGCGCACCTTCCAGCAGCTCTCCCGGCTGTGCGGATCCGCACCGGGCCGCCACGGTCCCTTCGTGGAACGGGAGTTGCGGTGCGCGGACCTCGGCGAAGCCATCACCCGTCTCGCCGCCCTGCCCGCGGCCCAGCGGTCCGCGCTGCCGGGCATCTCCGCGCCCCGGGCGACCCAGAGCCTGGCCGGGGCGCTGGTCGGGCACACCACGATGAAGCTCGCCGGCCTGAAGAGCGTGACGATCTGCCCCTGGGCGATCCGCGAGGGCGTCCTGCTGCGGCACATCGAGGACGGCCCGGCCTGGTGGTCGGAGGTGACGCGGGACGTCGAAGCGACCGGGTCGGCCGGTGCGAGCACGCCGGGCGCGGTGCCCCTGCGCATCGCGGCACCGGCCCGCTGACCGCACCCGGCCGACCCGACCCGACCCGACCTGATACGACCCGACCTGATTCGACTCGCCCCAACTCCCCTCACCGCCCCGGAAGGAGTCCTCCATGAACCACCACGACGAGCAGAGCCGGGACAACACGCACGACAAGCAAGGCAAGCACGACCGGCGCGGCGGGAAGGACGAGCCCGACACCGCCCTCGACGAGATCCTGCGCGAGGCGGAGCGGGCCGAGACGGACGTCACCGACTCAAGGCCCCGTCGTCACGACGGCGAGGCAGGCGACGCGATCACACCCAACGAGCGGGCCCAGGAGGAGTCGCACCACGACTAGTTCGCCGGAGACGCGGCCGACAACAGTCCCCCCGAAAGTCAAGACGGGTGGCGACAATTCACCTTTTCGGGTGTCGTAGATCTTGCGCCGGGCGCGAAAGGGATGGCCTGCTCCGCGCCGGGGTAGCTAACCGGATCCAATGCGCCCTACCCCTGACAAGGTGGAGCCGCCATGACGCCGGATGCCCATGACCGCGCCGCCCCTCACCCCGAGGACACGGCCCCCGAGCCCGGATCCGGGGCCGCGTCCGGATCCGGGGCCCCGTCCGGGGCGGCGGCGGACAATCCGTACGCCCGCACCCGTCGGACCGGCCCCTTCGTCGTCGTGGTGGTCTCGGGGGAGATCGACATGGCGTCGGCGGGGTCCCTCGCCGAGCATCTGACGGCCGCCGCCACCGGGGCAGCCCCGCCGGACGTGCTCGTCGACCTGCGCCACGTCGTCTTCTTCGACTGCTCCGGGCTGCGCGTGCTGTGCCGAGCGGAGGCCACGGCCAGGTCGCGCGGCGGGCGGCTCCGTCTCGTCTCCGACCAGCCCCGGATCCACCGACTGCTGCGCGCCGCCGGTCTGCTGGGCCGTTTCCCACCGCTCCCGGAC
>NZ_JARGEE010000163.1:0-18895 GCF_033794485.1 Streptomyces sp. MB09-02B | reverse complement strand
GCACCGCCGCGCCCAGGATCGGCCGTCCACCGTGCTGACCACGCGCAGCGCGTAACCGGCGTCGCGCACGGCCCGTTCGATGCCGACGAGGAGCGAGGCGGTTCCGTGTCCGGCCGTCCCGAGGGTCACGACCCCGATGGGCCGGTTCCGGCCGGAGGGCAGGGCGCGGGCCGCGTGGTTGAGCCGGTAGCCGAGTTCCTCCGCTGCTTCGAGGACGCGCCTGCGGGCCTCGCCGGAGACGTACGTCTCGTCGTCGAGGACCCGCGACACCGTCTTGCGCGAGACACCGGCGAGTCGGGCCAGGTCCGCGCTGCGCGGTGCGGCGGACGCAGCACCGCGAGCCACCACGTGTCATCGACTCTCCCGGCGGACACGGACCTGTTCGGAACAGCGAACGAGGTCAACCGTATGACCGCGCGATCATTGACCGCGCGGTCATATCTACGTGGACGAAGGGGGAGCGCGTCAAGAGCCGGGACGATTTTCCTCGCGCCGGATGCCGCCCGGACGCGTTCCGGCACGGTGCGGCTGCCCGCGTCGGGCGCCGTCGCCGTCGTCCGCGGCTGACCTACGTCAGGCGCCGTCACCGTCGTCGGCGAGGCACGCCGACAGGAGGCCCGGCACCGTGGTGCGTGGTGCCGGGCCTCCTTCCTCCGCCCCTCAGCGCAGGTCTGTGGTGAGCCGGTACCGGCCCGACGGGAGGTGGTACGAGGACACTCCGTCCGCATGGCCGAGGAACCGCACGCCGTCCACCCGGGCCAGCGGGGTGCGGCCCTCACGGACGGCGTCCGCCGAGGCGGCCGGGAGGCGCAGGGTGGCCTCGCTGTTCGCGGGCACGACCACCTCGTACGCCAGGGTGCGGCCCTCGTCCTGGACCTCCCAGGCACAGCGGATCTCGCCGTACGGCGACTCGTACACGCCCGAGACCCTGGTGATCCGCCCGGTGGGGTCGAGATGGGGCCGGAGGAGGAAGCGCCTGAAGCCGGGGCCGTCCGGGTCGGGGGCGATGCCGGCCATGTAGCCGTACATCCACTCCATGATCGCGCCGTAGGCGTAGTGGTTGAAGGAGTTCATGCCGACCGGGCCGAACCCGGCCTGCCCGGAGTAGGAGTCCCAGCGCTCCCAGACCGTGGTGGCGCCGTTGCGCACCGAGAAGAGCCAGGACGGCAGCGCGTCCTGGTACAGCAACGCGTACGCCAGGTCGGCGCGACCCTCGTCGGTGAGGACGGGGGCGAGGACGTTGACGCCGAGGAAGCCGACGGACAGCGTGTTCTCGGCGTGGCGGACGCGGATGCTGTCCGGGTGGGCGGCCCTGTAGGCGGCGTCGTTGCCGATGTTGTCCGCCAAGTGGCCGACGAGGGCTCGGCGTTGGGCCTCGGTCTCGTAGAAGCCGAGCTTGAGCACCCACAGCAGCGCGCTCTGGCTGTTGTCCTCGGTCCTCTGGTTCGGGTCGGAGCCGGGTTCGATCGGGGAGGCCTCGCCCAGGCTGGATCTGACGGTGACGCGGCCGCCGTCGGTGTCCAGGTACTTGGCGAGGAACGCCCGCCTGATGTTCCCGAAGAGCGCCTCGTACTCCTCGCCCTCGGACGTCCGGCCGGTCGCGCGGGCCATACTGGCCATGAGCCGGACGGAGTAGCCGTAGTACACGTCGCTCATCAGCTGGGCGCTGGTCTTCTGCGGGGCCAGCCAGTCCCCGGCGAGGGAACCCTGTCCGGCGTAGGTGTCACCGGTCTGCTGCCGGATCCAGTCCAGGTAGCGCGTCATCGAGGGCCAGTTGCCGTCCACGACGGTGGTGTCGCCGGTCATCTGCCACAGGGTCCAGGGCTGGACGATCCCGCAGTCCGCCCACCCGCTGCCGCCCCCGGGGAAGTTGTAGCGTCCGCCGGGGGCGACGCCGGTGTACTGCGCCTTGTCCGCCCCGTAGATGGTCTGGGAGTCGACGACGGTGTCCTGGAAGTGGCTGAGGAAGACTCCGGCGTCGGCGTTGTAGAGACCGGTGGTGGCGAAGACCTGGGTGTCGCCGGTCCAGCCGAGGCGTTCGTCGCGCTGGGGGCAGTCGGTGGGCACCCAGAAGTAGTTGCCGCGATGTCCCCAACGGATGTTGCTCGCCAGCTGGTTGACGACGGGATCGTTCGTCGTGACGGTCCCGGTCTCGCGGAGGGCGGAGGTGGCGACCTTGCCCGTCAGCCGGGTGATCGTGACGGTCTCCGACGCCGTGACGGAGACATGGCGGAAGCCGTAGAAGGTCAGCGTGTCCTGATGGGTCTCCCCCTTCGGGGCGCCCTTGAGGACGTAGATGCTGGTGGCCTCGGCGCTACGCAGGTTGGCCCGGTAGAGCGAGCCCTCGGGGCCGTCCGCGCCGGCGCCGGCGTCGTTGAGCATCTCGCCGAACCTGAACTCGACCCGGGCACCGGCCGGTCCGCGCACCCCGTAGCGGGCCACGCCGACCATGTTCTGTCCCAGGTCGAAGACGGCGGTCTCGCCGGCGGAGAGGGTGACCTCGGCGGTGGCCGCCCTCGCGGGGTCGGTCACCGTACGGGCGGGGTCCACGACGACGCGGCCGCGGCCGTTGGTGCTGTCGTCCTGTCCGGTCACTCCGGTGGCGACGGTGACGGAGCACGGCCGCTGGTCCCAGCGGTCCACGAAGCGCGCGCTCCCCGGGGTAGGCGACCAGCCGCACGTCCGGGTACCTGTCCTCGAAGGGGACGCGTTCCACGTCCGACCACTCGGTGGTCCTGTACCTCTACGCGCTGTACGCGAAGACCTACGGTTGGGACTGGGTGGCCCGGTTCGCCGCGCAGGACGTGCGGTTCGGCCGCGGCAGCAACACCCCGGGGGAGGCCGTCTTCGGCCGTCTTCGGCAAGCAGAAGGTGATCGGCGTCGGGACGGCGGGTTCCGCCGTCGGCTCCACCCCCGTGACCTTCGCCATCGAGGACGGTCACCCCTTCATGGCCTGGGGCCAGCGCACCGCCGCGCTGAAGGACGCGAAGAACTCCACGGCCGCCAAGCTCTTCCTGAACTGGCAGCTGTCGAAGGAGATGCAGAACGGCTCCTTCAACGGCTGGTCCGTCCGCAGCGACGTCAAGCCCCCGGCCGGTCCGAAGCCGATCTGGGAGTACCCGAACGCCCATGTGGACGGCTTCCCCCGCTTCATGGCCGACCGTGCCGCGGTCGAGCGCTGGAAGCAGACCTTCGCGCTGTACTTCGGCGAGGTCCAGGGAGACCCCACGCCCGGCTGGCTGGGACTGCACCCGGGGACGTAGCGACGACGGCGCGGGCCCGCCCCGGCCGGCCTCCCCGTCACGGCGACATGATCGGTACGGTGGCAGTCGGGAACGGAAGAGGGGCGGCGCGGCCGTGAGCGAGCAGGCAGACATCAGCACGGCCAAAGAGGCCGCCGACCACGAGCTCGTCCTCGCGTTCGGGCGGCTGCAGGGCGCGGCCAACCGGCTGGAGTACATCCTCGGGCGGGCACTCGAAGTCGAGTGCGGTATCAGCCATCTGATGTTCGAGGTGTTGCTGATCCTCGGACGAGCCGGTGAGCCGGGCCTGTCCATGCGGGCCGTCGCACAGGAGCAGGTCCTCACCACCGGCGGCGCCACCCGGCTGGTGGACCGCATGGAGGCGGCGGGGCTGGTGACCCGGGCGGAGTCGCCCGCCGACCGGCGCGGAAAGCTGGTACGGCTGACCCCACTGGGCGAGGAGACGACGGTGCGCGCCGCGCTGGTCCACGTCGAGAACATCAGGAAATACTTCCTGAGCCCGCTCCCGGAGGCGGATCGCGCCCGGTTCGCGGAGGATCTCCGCATCCTCAGCCACACGGCCAGGGACGTACTGCCCCGACTGCCCTGAGCCCCGCGAGCCGCGCGGAGGGCGACTGGCGCACCTCGCACGAGCCGCGTCAGTCGCCCTCCGCGCGGACGCGGTCCGCGATGCCGAGTGTCAGCGCCTCCGCATGGTCCTCCAGGTTCCATCTCCCCTCGCGGTAGGCGTGGTTGCTGATCCAGAACACCATGACGCCGTCGCCCAGGGACCGGCTCAGGAGCCCCAGGGACCAGTCGTTGCCGCCGTCGTGCCAGGCGAGCCGGCCGTCCGGGGTGTCGCGCAGGCTCCAGCCGTATCCGTACGAGCTCCCCGATCCGGGCTCCGGGGTGCGAGGTTCGAAGAGCTTGTCCCTGGCCCGCGCCGGCAGGATCTCGTTCCCCAGGAGCGCGCGGTGCCAGCGGAACATGTCGTGGGCGGTGGAGAGCATGCCGCCGTTGCCGCGCAGGTTCCAGTACGGTCCGTCGGCGGCCCAGGGGTGGTCGAAGGGCCTGCCCCGGGCGCGCCCCCGGCTGTCGTACTCCACCGCGACCAGGTGGCGGGGCCACCGGGGCAGCACGTAGCCGGTGTGTTCCATCCCGGCGGGCTCGAACAGGTGCCGGGCCAGGAACCGTTCGTACGTCTCCCCGGACGCCTCCTCGACGATTGCCGCGAGCAGGCTGTAACCGGTGTTGGAGTAGTGGAACTCCTTGCCCGGGGCGGCACGCGGTCGCGACGACAGGGCCCCGCGCACCAACTCCTCCCGCGACACGGGGTCGTAGTCGTCGCCCAGGCCCTCGACCAGACCCGAGGTGTGCGTGAGCAGGTGCTCGACGGTGATGTCACGCTTGTCCACCGGCACCGCCCGACCGCGTCCGAGGAACCGGCTGATCGGATCGCTCATCCGGAGCCGACCCAGCACCTCCAGTTTCACGATCGCGGCCGCGGTGAACTGCTTGGTGATCGACATGACGTCGTACACCGTCCGGCAGCTCGCGGGAGTGCCGGCGGCGCGGTCCGCCGCCCCGAAACCGCCGCAGTGCACGAGCCGGTCACCGCGGGCGGCGACCACGGAGCCACCGGGCCCGGCGGGCAGCGTACGGCGGAGGAAGTCGGCGACCGACTCCCCTTCGCTGTGCCGGGCCTTCGGGGAGCGCGCCGCCGACTGCTCGGCACCGGGCTCCTCGGCGCACCCGCCGAGCGCCAGCAGAGCGGCGAAGGCGGTGCCGATGGCCGTGCGGCGGCCGGGGCCGTGGCGGTGACTGTGGCTGTGGCTGTGGCTGTGAGGAGCGGTCGTACCCATATGGCCTCCAACATCGGGAATCCGTCCCGAGGTTGACCGTCGCTTCCGCCGCTTCTCAAGCCATGATGGTGTTCGAGCTTGTGCGAGCCCGTGTACGTCCAGGTCAAACAGGGGGAACCACGATGACCACAGCACCACCCACACCGCCGGACACCGACGCGGTCGCCTTCGTCGCGGCGCTCCGCCGCCTCAAGGCGTGGTCGGGCCTCAGCTACCGCCAGTTGGAACGCCGGGCGGTGCAAGCGGGTCACACCCTGCCCTACTCCACGGCGGCGACCATGCTCGGCAGGGACCGCCTGCCCCGCGAGGAGTTGGTCGCGGCGTTCCTGGCGGCGTGCGGGGTGCGGGCGGACGAGGCGGAGGCCTGGCTGGACGCACGCGTGACCATCGCGTGCGGGCCGCCGCCCGCCGAGACCACGCCGCGGCGTCCACCCCGGAACGGACGGCTGTGGCGGAGCCGTCCGCAGCGGAACGGACAACTGTGGCAGAGCCGTCCGCATCGGAACGGACAGCTGTGGCAGAGCCGTCGGACACTTCTGGCTGCCGCTGCACTCGTCACCGCGCTCCTCGGTGGCGTGGCGGCGGCCGGCGCCTTCGCCGACGATGTCGAGGTCGAGGTCGGGCAGACGCGGATGTCACTTCATCTGCCGCGCTCCTGACCCACCCTCGCCGACGCGCCCGCCGGTCGACGGCAGGCCGACGGCAGGTCGACGGCAGGTCGACCGGCGGAGTCACTCCCCCAGGAGCCGTCGCAGCCAACGCAGTCGGGCCTCCCGGGCGTCGACCGAGAGCGTGGCCTGCGGCACCAGGCCGTCGAAGCCGTGGAAACCGCCCGGCCACACGTGCAGTTCGGCGCGTCCCCCCGCCTGCCAGATCCTGGAGGCATAGGTGACGTCCTCGTCCCGGAAGGTCTCGGCGGACCCGACGTCGATGAAGGCAGGAGGGAGGTCCGAGAGGTCGACCGCAGGGCGGGAGCGGCGTAGGGAGAGACGTCGTCGGTGCCGCGCACCTCGCCCAACAGGGCGTTCCAGCCGGTCTCGTTGGCGGTGCGGTCCCAGACGCCGAGCCCGGCCATCTGGTGGGCGGACCGATATCCGGCGCAGTTCAGCGGGGGTCAGCGCCAGCGCATCGCCATCGCCCGGGCGGTAGCCCGCAAGCCGAAGCTGATCATCTGCGACGAGCCGACCAGCGCCCTCGACGTCACGACGCAGGCGGCGGCGCTGGAACTCCTCGCCGAGCTCCAGTCGACGCTCGGCTGTGCGTATCTGTTCATCACGCACGACCTCGCCGTCGTCAAGGAATTCGCGGACCGCACCCTGGTCCTGCAGCACGGACGCATCGTGGAGGAGGGAAACAGCGTCGACGTGTGCGACCGGCCCCGGCACGAGTACACCCGCCGTCTGGTGGCGGCCGCACCCGTGCCCGACCCCGACCTGCAACGGCAGCGCCGGGAGCAGCGGTCGCTTCAGCTCTCCAGCGGCTCGTAGTCGAACCAGTCGAAGTGCGCGGAGGACGCGGAGGCGAACATGCCGAACACCCGGCCGGTGAAGCCTCCGGCGACCTCCGTGGACAGGTATCGGCCGTCCAGCGAGGCGAGTTCGACGTAGGTGCCGTCCGGTTCCTCGAAGCCGAGCGAGACGAGGTCGGGGCCGGTCCTCGCGTCGTTCATAGGCGTGGGGGCCGTCTCGGCGCGGAGCACCACGGGTCCCTGGGGTACCGGCCGGGACGCCACGAGCGTGCTCAGCGGGCCGATGCGGGCGCGCACCCGCACCTGTCCGGCGCTCGTCTCGACCGAGTAGTGGTGCAGTTCGTCGAGGCGTACGGCGAGGCCGCCGCTCCCCTGCTCCTCCGTCACGTCCACCAGGGTGCGCACCCGGCACGACGGGTGTTGCTGGCGTCGCCCCACGAACGTCACGTCGGCGTCGTCGAGCGACTCGCCACGGGCCCGCAGGGTCAGCGAGCCGGGCCGTTCCTTGGTGGTGCAGTCCTCCTGGGGACGGCGGCGCAGCGAGATCCAGTGCGGCGCCAGTTCGGCGGCGTCGAAGTCGTCCCGGCGCTCGGGCGCGACGGCGGGCGGGTGGAGGGGCCAGGGCGGTGCGGGCAGCGTGGTCGACAGTTCACCGACGACGGGCCAGCCGTCGACCCATTCGACCGGCACCAGGTAGGTCTCGCGGCCGAGTACGTGCCAGCCGGGGGTGCCCCCGCCCGGGCGGACACCGAGCAGCACCATCCACCACGACCCGTCGGGTCCCTGCACGAGGTCGGCGTGGCCGGTGTTCTGGATGGGGTGGTCCGTGCCGCGGTGGCTGAGGATCGGGTTGGCCGGGCACGGCTCGAACGGGCCGGTGGGCGCGGTGCCCCGGGCGATCGAGACGCCGTGGCCCCGCTCGGTGCCGCCCTCGGCGATGAGCAGGTACCAGTGGTCGCCGATGTGGTAGAGGTGCGGTGCTTCGGGTGCCTTGGCGCCGGGCGCCCCGGACCACAGCTGCCGACGGGTGCCGGACGTCTCCCCGGTGTGGGGATCGAGGCCGATCTGTCCGACTCCGGCGGTGGTGCACCAGCAGGTGCCGTCGTCGTCCCAGGCGATGTCGGGGTCGATGCCGTGCACCCCGGGCAGCCGGATCGGGTCGGACCAGGGTCCGGCCGGGTCGGTGGCGGTGAACAGCAGGTTGCCGTCGCCGCTGACGTTGGTGACGATCAGCCAGAAACGGCCGTCGTGGTGGCGCAGGGTGGGCGCGTAGATCCCGCCGGAAGAGGCCGTGTCCGGCGGCAGCCGCAGTTGGCTCGGGCGGTCGAGGGCGTTGCCGATCTGGGTCCAGTGCACCAGGTCCCGGCTGTGGAAGAGGGGGACGCCCGGGAAGTACTCGAAGCTGGAGCAGGCGAGGTAGTAGTCGTCGCCCGCCCGGCAGACGGAAGGGTCGGGGTAGAAGCCGGGGATCACCGGATTGCTGACGGTGTGGTCCGTCTCGGACACGCTGGTCACCCTCAGGGGTCCTTTCGAGTCACGAAAGTCTCGTACCTAGTTGTAGAAAGTTTCCCCAGCAGGCTAGTTACCGTGCGTGCCGACGGTCAATGGCCTCGCCAGCCGCCTTCCGGGGCGGGGCGGTGCCGGCAGTCAGGGGTCTGTCGTCGCTGTCCGCCGCCCGTCGGCCGTGTTGTCCACCAAGGTCGCCCGTCCGTCCGCTGGTTTTGGCCGGTTCGTTCTGGCGTCTCTCGTCGCCGCGACTGTGGCCTCCGTAGCGTCCTCATGTTAATTTCTCCGCCGCCAAGAGAGAAAGTTTCTTTCTCCGTGGTGTCTCTCGGCCTCGGGCCGATCCCACGCGTCGCACACCCCCACTCCAGAAGGTGCACGTGATGACAAGAAGACCCACAAGCGGACTGACGGCACTCCTCCTGGCGCTCGTACTGCTCCCGCTGGTGCCCGCGACCTCGCGGGCCGCCGATTCCCCCGTTCCCCCGGCCGGTTCACCGGCCGCCCGCAGCGCGACGCTCACCTTCCACTTCTGGAGCGGTGCCAGGGCGACGTACCACGTCACCAAGTCGGGCGGCACGGTGACCGGTTCACTCGCCTGAGCCCGGTCGGGGGAGACCGTCGGCCCCTACTGCGGCTCCGTCGCGATCTGGATCAGGTTGCCGCAGGTGTCGTCGAACACGGCGGTGGTGACGGGCCCCATCTCCACGGGTTCCTGGACGAAGCGCACACCGAGGCCGCGCAGGCGCTCGTACTCCGCGCGCACGTCGTCGACGGCGAACTGGGCCAGCGGGATGCCGTCCTCGACGAGGGCGTCCCGGTAGGTCCTGGCGGCCGGATGACCGGCGGGTTCCAGGAGGAGTTCGGTGCCGTGCGGCTCGTCGGGCGAGACGACGGTCAGCCACCGGTCCTTCTCGCCCACCGGGACGTCGTGCTTCTTCACGAAGCCCAGGATCTCGGTGTAGAAGTGCTCGGCCTTGGCCTGGTCGTCGACGAAGACGCTGGTCAGATGGATCTTCATGGGGTGCTCTCCTGCTGCGGTCCGCGGGTGTCGGTCATGTGCCACCGCTCGGCTATCCGCCGCAGTGGTGCCGTGTTGAGGTCGTGGAACTTGTAGCGGCCCTCCCTCCGGGTCTCGACGAGCCCCGCGGACTCCAGCACGGCGAGGTGCTGGGAGACCGCCTGACGCGAGATCCCAAGCTGGTGCTTCATGGTCAGCCGGGAACAGATCTCGAACAGGGTCTGCCCGGACTTCTCGGTGAGCTCGTCGAGGATGACCCGGCGCGTGGGGTCGGCCAGGGCTTTGTACAGGTCGTCGGCCACGCCCTCAGCATAGGCAAGTCGTCACTTGCCTATCAAGTGGTGGGCTCATGCACGGCCCTGCCGCCCTACAGCGCGAACAGCTTCGCCGCGTTGTCGTGGCACACCGCCCGCAGCCAGTCCTCACCGAGGTCCAGCCGCTCCAGAGCGTGGAGCTGGTGCACGTACGGATAGGGGAGGTTGGGGAAGTCGGAGCCGAGGAGGACACGGTCACCGAGGGCCGCCAGCCGGGGCAGGGCCCGGCGGGGGAAGGGCATGAACCCCTCGCTGAAGTCGGTGAACGCCATCGTGGTGTCCAGCCGCACCTCCCCGTACCGCTCGGCGAGACCGAAGAACTCCTCGTACTCGGGCATCCCCATGTGGGCGACGACCAGCCGCAGCCGGGGGTGCCGCGCCAGCACCCGGGCGACGGGCCCGGGGCCGGTGTGTCTGCCCGGGGCGGGTCCGGAACCACAGTGGATCACCACGGGAACCCCGGCCTCGGCCAGCAGCCCCCAGACGGGATCGAGGAGTTCGTCGGCGGGATCGTACGCACCCACCTGCACATGCGCCTTGAACACGCGGGCCCCAGCCTCGACGGCCTCCCGGACGTACGCCTCGGCGCCCGGCTCGGGAAAGAGAGTCGCGGTGTGCAGACAGTCGGGGGTGCGGCCGGCGAAGTCCGCCGCCCAGCCGTTCAGCCACCGGGCCATGCCCGGCTTGTGCGGGTACAGCATCGCCGTGAAGGCCCGCACCCCGAACTCCCTCAGCAGGGCGGTCCGTTCGGCCTCCTCGTGCCGATAGGTGATCGGCCACTCCATCCCACCGGTCAGCGGTCCGAGCCCGTCGAAGTACTCCCACACCTTGCGCAGGACACGCTCGGGCATGAAGTGCGTGTGGACGTCGACGAGCCCGGGCAGCGCCAGCGCCTCCCAGAAACGGCGGACCTCGGCGGCTTCCTCCCCCACGGGCATGTCACTCATGGCGCCCATGATCGGCTCCGTCGCGTCGGCGGGTCCACCCCTCGCCCAGGGGATCCGTGCGACATCCCTCACTCGACCTCGAGCTCGAGTCCGATGAATCCCGGAAGGTCCGGTAGAGCTTCGGACGGCCCTCGCCCCACCGTCGTCGTGGATGCGGACGTCCGAGAAGTCGGCGCCGTGCCGGTTTTGGTGTGGTTCCGCCCGGGCCGGGCACTCGGCCCTCGACCGAGGCGCGACGGGGCTGGAGGTGCGGGATGGCGGTACGGCATCGTCTGATCAAGGTGAGCCCGCGGGCAGTGTGGGACGTCCTCGCGGACGGCAGCCGGTACGCGGAATGGGTGGTGGGGACCTCGGACTCCGAGCCGGTGCGGGGGCGGTGGCCGCAGGTCGGATCGGCGATCGCCTACGAGATCCGGGTGGGGCCCGTGCGGCTCGGCAACGAGACGGTCGTCCGCTTCTGCGAGGAGGGCACCGAATTGGGCCTGGAGGCCCGGGCAGGTGTGCTGGGGACGGCGCGGATCTCCCTGGAGCTGCGCCCCTGGGGGCCGTACTGCCTGGTGATCGCGGACGAGCACCCCTTGCAGGGAGTGGGCGGAAAGCTCCACAACGTGGGCGTGGAGGCGCTGCTCCAACTGCGGCACCGCACGATGCTCGCCCGGCTGGCCCGGCTCTGCGAGAGCGAGGCCGCGCCCGAGCGGGAGGCCCCGGACGAGGCCGGGACGCAGCGGCCCGCGAGGGCGCGCGGACTGCGCGGGGCGGCGGCACACGGTGGCGCGGACGGCCATGCCTGACGCCGTCGTCATCGGGGCCGGCCCCAACGGGCTGGTGGCGGCGAATCTGCTGGCCGATGCCGGATGGAGCGTCGAAGTCCTGGAGGAACAGCCGGAGCCAGGCGGCGCGGTGCGTCACGACCGGGAGGTCGACCCCGACTTCGTCAACGACCTCTTCAGCTCCTTCTATCCCCTCGCCGCCGCGTCACCGGTCCTCGCGCGTCTACGTCTCCACGAGCACGGCCTGCGCTGGAGCCACGCCCCGCACGTCCTGGCGCATCCCCTCACCGACGACAGGTGCGCGGTGCTCTCCCGCGACATCGACGTCACCGCCGCCTCCCTCGACGCCTTCCACCCGGGCGACGGGGACGCCTGGAAACGCCTGCACGCCACCTGGGAGCACCTCGGCCCCGACATCGTGGACGCCCTGTTCACCCCCTTCCCGCCACTGCGCGCCACGGCCCGCCTCGCCGTCAGGCTGAGGGCGGCCGGAGGCCTGCGGATGGCCCGCACCCTGGCGACCCCGGTGCGCCGCATGGGCGACGAGGAGTTCCACGGGGAGGGCGGCAAGCTCCTGCTGGCCGGGAACGCCCAGCACGCCGACCTCGCGCCGGAGGCCGCGGGCAGCGGCGGCTACGGCTGGCTGCTGTGCATGCTCGGACAGACGTACGGATTCCCGGTGCCGGCCGGCGGCGCCGGAGCCCTGACGGCGGCCCTCGTCGGCCGGCTGCGGGCGCGCGGCGGCAGCGTGCGCTGCGGGCAGCGCGTCCGGGAGGTCCTGGTACGCGAGGGACGGGCCGCCGGAGTGCGCACCGCCGAGGGCGAGACGGTGAGCGCCCGCAACGCCGTCCTCGCGGACGTGTCCGCGCCGGCCCTCTACGGCGAACTCGTCGGCCCGGAACACCTCCCCTCCCAGGTACTGGCCGACCTCAGGCGCTTCCAGTGGGACTTCGCCACGTTCAAGGTCGACTGGGCCTGTGACGGGCCCGTGCCCTGGCGGGCCGAGGCGGCGGCGGGGGCCGGCACGGTCCACCTGGCCGACGGGGTCGACGAGCTCACCCGCTGCGCCGCCCAGATCGCCATGGGCCAGGTACCCGACCGACCCTTCGCCCTGTTCGGACAGATGACGACCGCGGACCCCTCCCGCTCGGCCCGGGGCACCGAAGCCGCCTGGGCCTACACCCACGTGCCGCACGTCATCAAGTCCGACGCGGGCGACGAGGGCCTGACCGGCGCGTGGAGCCGTACGGAGCAGGAGCTGATGGCCGATCGCGTCGAACGCCAGGTCGAGCGGTTCGCGCCCGGTTTCCGCTCCCGCGTCCGCGCCCGGCGGGTGCTGGCCCCGCCCACCCTCCAGTCCCTGGACCGCAACCTGTACGGCGGCGCCCTCAACGGCGGCACCGCGGCCCTGCACCAGCAGCTCGTCTTCCGCCCTTCCCCCGGCACCGGCCGCCCCGAGACCCCCGTGGACGGTCTCTACCTCGCCTCCGCCTCCGCCCACCCGGGCGGCGGGGTCCACGGCGCCCCGGGCGCCAACGCCGCCCGCGCCGCGCTGCGCCGGCACCGGCTGCCCGGCCTGACCCGCGCCCAGCGCGTCCTCGCCCACCGGGACCGCACCGGACGAAAACCCGGCCCGACCCGCTGACCGACGCCCCACCCAGCCGCGTCCGTGGAAGCCCACGGCGCCGTGCACGAGGGACGAACCCGCACGAGGAAGAGAAAAGGGAGGGCCCCGTGAAGAACAGCCCACTCGAGGACCGCACCGTCGTGGTGACCGGGGCGGCACGCGGCATCGGAGCGGCGCTGGCCCACCAGCTCGCCCGGCGGGGCGCCCGCCTGGCCCTCCTCGACCACGACGGAGCGGCGCTGCGGGCCACCGCCGCGGCCCTCCCCGGCACGACGCTGGCCCTCCAGGTCGATGTCGCCGACCCGGAGGCCCTCGACGAGGCCGCGGCGAGCATCCGCGGGCACCTCGGCCCGCCCTCGGTCGTCGTGGCCAACGCGGGCATCGCCGAAGGCGGCCCCTTCGCCCGGTCCGACCCCGCCACCTGGCGCCGGGTGATCGACGTCAACCTGATCGGCAGCGCGCAGACGGCCCGGACGTTCCTGCCGGACCTGGTACGGACCGCCGGCTACCACCTGCAGATCGCCTCCCTGGCCTCCATCGGCGCCGCGCCCATGATGAGCGCGTACTGCGCCTCCAAGTCCGGGGCCGAGGCGTTCATCCACGCCCTGCGCGCCGAGACGGCACACCACGGGGTCGCCGTGGGCATCGCCTACCTCGGCTGGACCGACACCGAACTGATCCGCGACGCCGAGGGGTACCCGGCCATGCGGGAACTGCGGGTTCACATGCCGCCTCCGGCCCGGCACGTCCAGTCCGTCGAGACCGTCGCCGCCCGCCTTGCGCACACCGTCGAACAGCGCCGCACCGCCGTCTACATCCCCCGCTGGATCCGCCTGACCCAGCTGACGCGGGCCGCGATCCCCCCTCTCGTCCTCCGCACGACCCGCCGCAACCTCCCCCGTATCGAAGCCGAGGCTCCCCTCCGTCCCACGGGCCTCCTGGGCCCCGGGGGCCGCACCGACGCGACGTCCTGACGGCACGGCGTCCGGGCCACCACCCCGCCTCGACTACACAAGGGATCCGAACCGATACTCTCCGGAATCGTCGACGCGACGTGAGGAGAGACGTATGGATGCGGGCAGGCGGCAGTTTCTCGGCAGGTGGGGAGTCGTGCTGACGGGAGCCGCGGCGCCCGTCGCCCTTCCCGGGCCCTCGCTCCAGGAGAGCCACGCCCGACCGATCGACCCCCGCAACCGCACCCTCAGGCGCACCCACACCCACACGCACACCCGCACCTTCTCCGAGCACGAGCGATTCATGGAGCTGGCCATCGAGCAGGCACGGCGGAACCCCGAGTGGCCGTTCGGCGCGGTGATCGTCGACAGCGGCACCGGCGAGGTACTGGGGAGCGGGGTCAACGAGGGGGCGGACAGCCCGTTGCTGCACGGCGAGGTGGTCGCCATGAACGACTACGTACGGCGGCAGGGCAACCGGGGCTGGGCCGAAACCACCCTGTACACGACGGGCGAGCCGTGCTCGATGTGTATGAGCGCACTGGCGTGGGCGGATGTACGGCGTGTCGTCTGGGCGAGCTCGATCGACGAGATCCGCCGCACCGACATCATCCAGATCGCCCTGTCCGCACGGCAGGTGGCCGCCGCCGCGCGGTCCTTCTACGCCCCCGAACTGCTCCTCGGCGGCGTCCTGTCCGACCGGACCGACCACCTCTTCCGGGAGGCCCGCCATCTGCGCCAGGGCGTCGACACGGCAGAGGTCGACAGAGCACGGGTCGACACAGCGGGGGCCGGCACGACCCCCGTCGGGGTCCGGCCCGGGCGAACCTGATGAGCACGCGGCGCGGCGGTGGACGAGACGGTGACGGCGACCGTGACAGCGGCGGCGACGCCGTGGAGACGGCGCTCGACGAGCTCTACGTCACGCCCCCGCCCGCGTTCGTCTCCCGCCGCGAGGGCCTGGCGAGCGAGGCCAGAGGAGACGGCCGCGTGGCGGACGCCCGGCGGATCCGTGCCGCCCGCCGCCCCTCGCTCGCGGCCTGGGCGGCGAACCTGCTGCAGCGCTCCCGTCCGGAGGAGAGCCGGACGTTTCTGGACCTGGGGCGGGCCTTGCGCGACGCCTACGAGAGTCTGGACTCCGGCGGAATCAGGGAGTTGTCCGAGCAGCGCCGAAGCATCGTCTCCGCGATGTCCCGGCGGGCCGCCGAGCTCGCCGCAGAAGCCGGGCACCGGCTGTCGGACCCGGTGCTGCGGGATGTGGAGGCCACCCTGCGGGCCGTGCTCGCCGACCAGGACGCGGCCGACCGATGGGCGACCGGCCGGCTGGAGAGCGCCCTCACCCCTCCGTCGGACTTTCCCAGCCTCACGGCCGTGCGGACCGATCGCCGCCGCAGCCCCGCCGGATCGGCGCCCGAGCCTCCTGCCGCCCGGGGGCGCACCCAGGACGAGGTCGCCGAACGACGCCGCCAGAAACAAGAGCGACTGACCCGGGAGAAGCAGGAGCGGCTCGCCCAGGAAAAGCGGGAGCGGGCCACCCGGGAGAAGCGCGAGCGGGCCGCCCAGGAAAAAGAACAGCTCGCCCGGGAGAAGGAGCGGCTCGCCCGGGAGAAGCGGGAGAAGCGGGAGCGGCTCGGTCGGGCGCGCGAGGTGGCTCGGGCCGCCGAGCAGCGGGCGCGGCAGGCCCGTGAGGACCTCAAGCGGGCCGAGCGGCACCAGCGGGAGGCGGAGAAACAGCGCGAGAAAGCCGCTGACGCCGTGGCCCGGGCCGAACGGGAGGCTCGCGACGCCGCCTCCGAAGTGGAGCGGCTGTCCGGGCGGGCCGAGTAGCGAACAGGTGCGCGAGCGGAGGCGCTGGGGCGACCTCACGGCCAGGAGGACGGTTGGGCCCTCCCGTGGTGCGGGCGTCGACCATGATGGCCGCATGACGACAGTGGAAGGCATCGACGTTCGCGGCACGCAGCACTGCGAGACGACGGCCCTGGGGGTGCTGCTGCGCCACCAGGGGCTCGATCTGTCCGAGCCCATGCTCTTCGGCCTCGGCTCCGGACTGTCCTTCATCTACTGGGACAGCAAGAACATGGGCTTCCCCTTCCTCGGCGGGCGGGTCAAGCCGTTCGAACTCACCAGGAACCTGGCCGCCGCGCTCGGCCTGGAACTGGAAGTCAAGGAGACCGGCTCGCCCCGCCGGGCGTGGGAGAACGTGAGGGCTCCCCTCGACACCGGCCACCCGGTCGGACTCCAGCTCGACAGCTACCACTTGGAGTACTTCTCGTCGAAGGTGCACTTCGGCGGTCATGTCGTCGCCCTGTACGGCTACGACGACCGCGACGCCCACCTGGTGGACACCGACCAGCAGGGCGGAGCGGTGTCGACCAGCCTGACGAGCCTCGCCGAGGCCCGGGCCGCGCGTGGCCCGATGAGCGCCAGGCACCGCTCGTTCACGCTCACCGTCCCCTCCGGTGGCCCGCTCGGGCTGGTGGACCGGATCGTCCCGGCCATCACCGCCTGCGCCGCCGCCCTCCTCCACCCGCCCATCGCCAACCTGGGGCACCGGGGCATCGAGAAGGCCGGCAAGCTCGTACCGACCTGGATGCGGCGTACCGACGATCCGCGACGGGATCTGCCGCAGGCCGCGCTGCTGATGGAGAAGGCCGGCACCGGCGGCGCCCTGTTCCGCAATCTCTACCGTGACTTCCTCGCCGAGTGCGTCGAACTGCTCGACAGCGGCCATGTGCGCGCGGGCCACACGCTGTACACCGAGGCAGCCGCCCTCTGGACGGACGTGGCGGCGCTGGTCGAGAAGGCCGGTGCGTCGGGCGAGGAGGAGTGCCTGCGACAGGCGGGCACGGTGCTCGGCGAGCTCTCGCGTGTCGAGCGCGAGGCGATGCGGGAACTGATCCGCCTGGAACCGTAGGCAGCCGACGAGACGTACGCCACTCCCACCGCACGCCCCCTAAATACGAATCTGCGATGCAACATTGCTACGCTGCTGCCGTGAGGCTGACCAGATACACGGATCTCGCACTGCGGGCGGTGATGCGCCTGGCCGTCGTGGACGGCGAGGAGTTGCTGACCACGCGACAGATCGCCGACTCCATGACCGTCCCCTACACGCACATGGCGAAGGCCATCGCGCAGTTGCAGCACCTGGGGGTGATCGAGGCGCGGCGCGGCCGCAACGGCGGGCTGACACTCACCGAGGCGGGGCGGAGCACGCAAGTAGGTGATCTGGTCAGGACGTTGGAGGGCGACCGGGAAGCCGTGGTGTGCGAGGGCGACACCCCTTGCCCGCTCGCGGGCGCCTGTCGGCTGCGACGAGCGCTGCGACAGGCGCAGGACGCCTTCTACGCCTCGCTGAACGGCGTGACCGTGGCCGATCTGGTGACGTCACCGACGGGGCCGGTCCTGCTGGCACTCGGCGCTCCCCCGGGCTGACCGTTCCGCGACACGGGATCGCGACCGCCGAGCGGCAGCCGCGACCTTAAATACGAGTCTCACATACCAATTCACATGCATGCCCATGCAACTCGAGTCCCATGACACCGAGTCAACCCTCGGTACAGGAGTGCGTCTGATGCTGTCCGCGCAGTCGGCCCCCGTCGTACGTGCGACGCTGCCCGTGGTGGGAGCCTCGCTGACCACGATCACGGAAGTGTTCTACCGGCGGCTGTTCGAGGAACGTCCGGAGCTGCTGCGGCATCTGTTCAACCGCGCCAACCAGGCTTCCGGTGCCCAGCGCGAGGCCCTGGCCGGTTCCGTGGCGGCCTTCGCCACGCTCCTGGTCGAGCGGCCCGACGAACGCCCGGACGCCGTTCTCGCGCGCATCGCCCACAAGCACGTCTCCCTCGGCGTCACCGCGGACCAGTACCCGCTGGTGGGACGCCACCTGCTCGCGGCGGTCGGTGAGGTTCTCGGCGACGCGGTCACCCCCGAGGTCGGTGCCGCGTGGGACGAGGTCTACTGGCTGATGGCCAACGCCCTGATCGCGATCGAGGCCCGCCTCTACACCGAGGCCGGCGTGGCGGACGGCGAGGTGTGGCGCCCCATGGAGATCGCCGAGCGCCGCCAGGAGTCCGCCGACGCGGTGTCCCTGGTCCTGCGCAGGCCCGACGGACGCCCGACGTCCGCGTTCGGCCCCGGCCAGTACGTCGGTGTCCGGGTGGAACTTCCCGACGGGGCCCGGCAGATCCGCCAGTACAGCCTGTCCACGGCCCCCGACCACAAGACCTGGCGCATCACGGTCAAGCGCGAGAGGGCCGCCGACGGCACCGTCCCCGACGGCGAGGTCTCGTCCTGGCTGCACGCCCATGCCGAGGTGGGCGACGTCCTGGACGTCTCACTGCCCGCCGGTGACCTCGTGCTGCCGGAGGGCGACACCCCGCTCCTCCTCGCCTCCGCCGGCATCGGCATCACCCCGATGCTGTCGATGCTCGACCATCTCGCCCTCACCTCCTCCACGCGCCCCGTCACCGTCGTGCACGCCGACCGCTCCCCGCTCGACCACGTGCACCGCGACGAGCAGGCGGACCTCGTCAGCCGGCTGCCCCATGCCGAGCTGCACCTGTGGTACGAGCACGACGCCCACCGCTCCCCCGGCACCAACGTCTTCACCGGACTCGCCGCGCTGGACCACCTCACCCCCGGCCCCGACACCGCCGCCTATCTCTGCGGGCCGCTGCCCTTCATGCGCGCGGTGCGGGGCGAGTTGCTGGCCAAGGGGCTGCGTCCGGCCGCCGTCCACTACGAGGTGTTCGGCCCCGACCTCTGGCTCGTCAAGTGAGCGGGACGCGAGACCTCCCTGACATCCGCGACCGCGGGGACGTGGAGCGACTCGTCGGCGCGTTCTACGACGAGGTCCTCGGCGATCCCCTCATCGGCCGGTTCTTCACGGAGGTGGCACGTGTCGATCTGGCCGCCCATCTGCCCGTGATGGCCGACTTCTGGGAGAGCGCCCTGCTCTCACCGGGCGTGTACCGCCGCAACGCCCTCCGCGCGCACCGCGCCCTGCACGCCGAGAGCCCGCTGCGCGCCGAGCACTTCGACCGCTGGCTGGAGCTGTGGTCGGCGGTGGTGAGGCGACGGCACGCGGGATCGGTGTCCGAGCGCGCGATCGCCAAGGCGCACGCCGTGGCGCGCGCCCTGCTGCACAACACCTCGGGCGACGGCCCACCCAGCCCGGCCCCCGGG